>NZ_JBWKZU010000043.1:0-46761 GCF_059424825.1 Acidovorax sp. GW101-11A03
GCGGCAGTGCGCTGCGGGGTGCCGCAACGACGGGGGGCGGGGCGGGCAGGGGGGCTGCCTGGGGGGCGGCCGGGAGGCGGGCCTCCACAGGGGCGGCAGCGGGGGGAGCCGGGGGGGCCGGTGGCGGGCCCCACACGGTGACCCCCATTTCTTGCAGCATGGCGCGCTGACGCGCATCGAGGTGGAGGCTCATACAGGCGGGCAATCGGTGGGTTCTTGGCGGGCAGGCGGGCGGGCGAGGGCCGGTGGGGTTATAGCCCCAGGCTCATGACCACGGCGTCCTCGCGCTGGCCATGGTCCGCCGGGTAGTAGCGTTTGCGGTCGCCCACGCGGCGGAAGCCGTGGGTCTGGTAGATGGCCTGGGCGCGCAGGTTGCTGGCACGCACCTCCAGCCACAGCCACTGCGCGCCGCGCCCGCGCGACCACAGGGCCAGCGCATCCAGCAGCACACGCGCCCAGCCCTGGCGCTGGAACTCGGGGGTGACGGTGATGTTGAGCAGGTGCACCTCATCCACCCCCATCATGGCCACGAAGTAGCCCAGCAGGTGGTCGCCTGCCATCAGTACCTGCGCCTGGTAGCCCGAGGCCAGGGCGTCGGTGAAGTTGCCCCGCGTCCAGGGGTGCGAGTAGGCGCGCTGCTCCACCGCCAGCACGGCGTCGAGCCGGTCCAGCGTGAGCGCTTCAAAACGCGCCTCGGGGCGGGCCGAGGCCGTGTCGGCTGCGGCCGTGGAAGAAGGGGTGGGCAAGGCGCTCATGCGGGGCTCGGGGGTGTGGCCACGGCCTGGGCGGCGCGCAGCGCGGCGCGTTCGGCGGTGGTTTGCGCCACTTTATCGCGGATGTAGCGCGGCAGCGCGTCGCTGGCGGGCACGGCCGCCCCGGCGGCGATCAGCGCGGGCGCCAGGCGCAGCAGTGCGGTGGCGGTGGGCAGGGCGGCGACATGGCGGGCGCCCGCCGCCAGCCGCTCGCCATAGGGTGCTTGGGCATTGCCGGCCACCGTCCAGCCTGCGGGCGCCTGCACGGATTCAGGCTTGCCCAGGCCAAAGTCGGCGTCTGCCACCCATTGGCCGCTGGCTGCCTGCAATCCCGGCACATATTGGCAACGCGCGTGGTAGACCTCGTCCATGCGTGCATCCAGCACGGCCACCACCTGGGTGCAGCCATGCTGTTGGCGGGCTTCCTCGGCCACGGCGAGCAGGGTGTCCACGGGCAGCACGGGCACGCCCCGGCCGCCGCGCGCCCCAAAGGCCAGCCCCTGGGCCACGGCGCAGGCGGTGCGCAGGCCGGTGAACGAGCCCGGGCCCCGCCCGAAGGCGATCACATCCAGCGTGTCGAACGACAGGCCCGCCTGCTCCATCAGAGCGCGCATGGCAGGAATCAGCGTGGCCGAGGCCTGTGCGCCGCCAGGCCCCTGGTGCTGCCAGACGCCGTCGCCGTGCTGTACGGCGATGGAGAGGGTGTCGGTGCTGGTGTCGAAGGCGAGCAGGTTCATGGGCCGGGGGGTGTCTGGTGCATGTGCGGGGGGCGTGGGGTCAGGGAACGGCGCGGCGCGGGGCCGTGTTGGCCGGGGTTGTCGGGGCCGGGCTGGCGCGCAGAACGCCCACAAGGATACCGGCGGTCACCAGCAGCAGCCCGGCGACAAGGCTCCAGTGCATGGGCTCGCCCAGGAACAGCACGGCGCCCATGGCCGACAGTCCGGGCACCAGCGCGGTGATCATGGTGGAGCGCACCGGCCCGAAGTGCTGGATCATGCGCGTGAACGCAATGCCCGAGACCACCACCGAGCCCCCGCCCTGGAATGCCATCTGGAAGGCGATCTCGGTCCACGGCGCCTGGGCCAGGTGGCTGGTGACCGCGCCCAGCGCAATCAGCAGGGCGTAGGCGGGCGCATACACCAGGCACGCAAACGCCGTGATGGCGATGGTGGCCTGCACCGCGTCCACCGCGTGGCGCCGCGCGAGCACGCTGTAGGTGGCCCAGCAGGCTGCGGCCAGCATGAACAGCAGGTCGCCCTTCCAGACATCACCGCCCGAGAAGGCCGCCAGCAGGCTGCGCCCCCCCACCAGCAGGTCGCCCGCCACGATCAGCGCCAGCCCGGCGGCGCGCAGGGGCGTGATGTGATCGCGCAGCAGCCAGGCGGCCAGCAGCGCCGTCCACAGCGGCAGGCTGCCAGGCATGAGCACCGAGGCATGGGTGGCCGGGGCATGGAAGAAGCCCGCATAGGCCAGCAGCGCGTAGAGCAGGCCGCCAAACAGCCCCAGCAGGGCCGTGGTGCGCAGCGGCAGGGGCGAGATGCCCGCCAGGCTGGAGGGCGGGGCGGATGCTCCCAAAGCCTGCACGCGCCGCCGCACCATCCACCAGCCCCAGGGCAGCAGCACCAGACTGGCGCCGGTGATGCGCAGCAGGGCAATGTCCAGCGGCGTGAGCGTGCGCTGGGCCGAGGCACGGGCGATGACGATGAAGCCCGTCCAGATGGTGACCGTCACAACGGCTGCCAGCAGGCCCACGGCGCGAGGAGAAAAACGCATGGGGGGATTATCGGTGGCCGCTGCAGACGGCGTTGGTGGTGGGGGCGCGTGGGCGGCCTGGTAGCGGGCGATAGACTCCCGCCATGCTGTCTGTTCCTGTTGTCTGGCGCTCTTGCGCGCCGCGTGGTGTGTTGCTGGGGGCCATGTTGTGGCTGGCGTTGGCAGGGGGCGCAGGCGCCCAGGCACCGGCGCCCTCGCCCAGCCCCTTGCCCGCCGAGGTGGAGGCCGCCCTGGCCCGGGCCCGGTTGCCCCGCGAGGCGTTGTCGGTGCTGGTGGTCGATGCGCAGGGCAGTGCGCGCACCGCCCCCCGCCTTGCGCACCGTGCCCAGGTGCCCGTCAACCCGGCATCGGTGATGAAGCTGGTGACCACTTACGCCGCGCTGGAGCAGCTGGGCCCGGCCTATGTGTGGAACACCCCGGTTTATCTGCAGGGCTCGGTGCAGGACGGCAGCCTGCGTGGCAATGTCTACATCCAGGGCCAGGGTGACCCCAAACTCGTCATGGAGCGCCTGTGGCTGCTGATGCGGCGCTTGCAGGGCCAGGGCATCCAGGTCATCGTGGGCGACATCGTGCTGGATCGGACGGCGTTCGACCTGCCCGAGCAGGATCCGGCGCGTTTCGATGGCGAGCCACTGCGCCCCTACAACGCCGCGCCCGATGCCTTGCTGCTCAACTTCAAGTCGTCGGTCATGACCTTTGTGCCCGACGTGGCCGCCGGGCTGGCGCGCATCCAGTACGACCCGCCGCTGGCGGGCGTGCAGCGCCAGGCCACGGTGGCGCTGGCGGCGCCGGGCACCGAATGTGGCGACTGGCGGGGCGCCCTGCGGGCCGAACTGTCCGACCCTGCCAAGGTGGGCTTTCAGGGCGTGTACCCGGCCGCCTGTGGCGAGCGCGTGTGGCCCGTGGCCGCGGCCGACCCCCGGGGTTTTGCGGCGCGGGCGGTGGAGGGCATGTGGCGCGAGTTGGGCGGCAAGCTCACCGGCACGGTGCGCGACGGCAAGGTGCCTGCGGGCCTCAAGCCCGCGTTTGTGGTCACCTCCCCCGCATTGGCCGAGGTGGTGCGCGATGTGAACAAGTACAGCAACAACGTGATGGCGCAGCAGGTGTTCCTGACCCTGGCGCTGCAGAAGAACGGCGTGGCGACCTACGACAGCGCGCGCGAGGCGCTGCGCCAGTGGTGGCAGGGCCGCCTGGGCGACGTGGAGTTGCCCCAGGTGGACAACGGCGCCGGCCTGAGCCGCGATGCCCGCCTGACGGCCCAGGCGCTGGCCCGCATGCTGCAGCTGGCCTGGGCATCCCCGTCGATGCCGGAATTGCTGGCCTCGCTGCCCATCTCGGGGGTGGATGGCACGCTGCGCCGCAGCCAGAGCCGCGCGGGCACCGCCCACCTCAAGACGGGCAGCCTGCGCGACGTGATGGCCATCGCGGGCTATGTCCACGCAGCCAGCGGGCGCCGCTATGTGCTGGTGGCGGTCGTCAACCATGCCAGCGCGGGCGCCGCGCGGCCCGTGCTCGACAGCCTCATCGACTGGACCGCGCGCGACCAGTGACCGGACAACCCAACCCCCGGCGCAGCCCGGCTGCCCCGCCCACCATGCAACTCCCTGAACTCATCGGCTATCTGGCCGCCACCCTCACCACCTGCAGCTTCGTGCCCCAGGCACTGCAGACCTTTCGCACACGGGACGTGAGCGGCATCTCCCTGGGCATGTACAGCGTGTTCACGGCCGGGGTGGCGCTGTGGCTGGTCTACGGGCTGGCCCTGGCCGCCTGGCCCATCGTGGTCGCCAACGCCATCACGCTGGCGCTGGCGGGCACCATCTTGGTCATGAAGGTCCGCTACGGTGTGCGTGGCCCGGGCTGATCCGGGTGGCCACCCGGCGGCGGCTGTCGCGCAGGTGTCATTGGGCCCGGTTTCACGCGTTATCCCCTATGGATGCTGCAGCGCAGGTGCGCGCACGATGCATCGTTTTTCACTGACCCGAGGGACCCATCCATGAACTACTTCCGTCTTACCTGTGTTGCCGCCGCTGCGCTTGTGCTGGTTGCCTGCGGGGGCTCCGACGACCCGGTGCGTGGTGCACTGATTGACCCGCCCGCCACGGTGACCACGCTGACCGCTGCGCAGATCGACGCCAGCACGTCCAGCGCGGGGCTGCAGGCCCTCACCGGCAAGGCCAAGTGCGATGTGAAGGTGGTGGCGCTGAACTACGCCACCGTGGGCGCCAAGAGCGGCGAAAACACCAATGCATCGGGCGTGATGCTGGTGCCCGGTGGCAGCTGCACCACGGCAGCGCCGCTGGTGGCCTATGCCAAAGGCACCGATGTGCAGAAGCCCCGCACGCTGGCCAATCCGCAGGACTCCGAAACCTTCCTGCTGGCCGCCATGTACGCCGCCCAGGGCTATGCCGTGGTGGCCACCGACTACCTGGGCTTTGCCAAGTCCACCTACAGCTACCACCCCTACCTGCATGCCGACTCCGAAGCCACGTCGGTGATCGACTCGGTGCGTGCGGCGCGCAACGCAGCAGGCACCGTGGGGGCCAACCTGTCGGGCAAGGTCATGTTCACGGGGTACTCGCAAGGCGGGCATTCGTCGATGGCGGCCCACCGTGCCGCCGAGCGCGACTACGGCTCGGAATTCAACGTGGTGGCGGGCGCCCACCTGGCGGGCCCCTACAACCTGTCGGGTTCGCTGCGCATCCCCGATGCGATTGCGGGCGTGCAGTTCTTCGTGCCCTACCTCGTGACCTCGTGGCAGAAGGTCTATGGCAATGTGTACACCGATGTAAAGCAGGTCTTCAAGGCGCCGTACTCGGGCTACATCGAGAACCTGCTGCCCAACCCCACGATGACCTACACCACACTGGTCACCTCGGGCACCCTGCCTGCGGGCACGCCCAACCAGGCACGTGATGCGCTGTTCCAGTCCGACTTCATCACGGGCTCGCAGACCAGCACCACCCACCCGCTGTACCTGGCGGCCAAGAAGAACGACCTGCTCGGCTGGAGCCCCAAGGCGCGCGTGCTGCTGTGCGGCGGTGCGGGCGACCCCACGGTACCCCCCGCAGTGCACCAGGCCGTCATGAAGGCCGACTTCGACAGCCGGGGCCTGACCAACGTGAGTTCGGTGGACGTGGACGCCGCCATCCAGGCTACTTTCGGCCCGGGCGGCAAGGCGCCGACCGACCCCACCTCGGCGGCCTTTGCCACCTACTACGGCGCCTACCACGGCACCTACGAGCCACCGTTCTGCCACGCACAGGCCCGTGCCGTGTTCGACACGGTCAAGTAAACCGCCTGGGGCCCCCTGGGCCCTGTACCCCCGTGGTGCAAAGCAAAAAGCCGACCCCCGGGTCGGCTTTTTTTGTGGCTGCAGCCCTGGCACATCCGCGCGCGGCGGCCAGGAATCCAGTCCTGTTACCAGCGTGCGCGCAGGCGGTCGTAGGCGTAGGTGCCAAACTGGCGCTGGGCCGACGGGGTCAGGTACACGGAGTCGGCAAACACATACGACGCTTGGTTGGCGCCCGACAGCAGCGTGGAGCTGTTGCACAGGGCGGAGTTGACCTTGCCTGCGCCGATGCCGATGCCGTTGTTCGCGTCCACCGAGGTGCACACGGCCGTGGTGGCGTTGTTGAAGCCGTAGTTGCCGGGCACGCTGGTGTACAGGTTCACGTAGTAGGCCGAGTCCACGTACAGCACGTTGGCGCCCAGGTCCACGATGCCCACCAGCAGGCCATCGTTGAAGCGGCTGCTGGCGTCGGTCAGCAGGGCTTCGCGGCCAATCGACTTGGCCCAGGGGCTCTTGCTCAGGTCGTAGGTGCCAGTCACCACCACATACTTGGCACCGGCCGCGACCAGGCGGCGCACCTGGGCGGCCAGGTCTTCGCCCGCCTTGCGCGCAGCGGCCACCATGGCGGCCTCGGTCTGTGTGCCTGCGGTCACGGCGGCCATGCCGGCGATCACGTCGCTGACACCGCCGCTCACGATCACCACGTCGGTGTTGGCAAAGCTGCCGCCAGCCAGGAAGGCGTCGATCTGCTCGGTGATGGTGCGGGTGCTGGCGTTGCCTGCGGCGTCGGGCTTGGCGCTGACGCGGGCGTTGCCCGTGGCATAGCTGGTGCCGCCTGCGGATGCAGGGGTGAGGGTCTTGCCGTAGTTGGCGACCACTTGCAGGGTCCAGTTGTTGACGCTGCCGTCGTTGACGGTGTAGCGCGAGCCGTTTTGTCCCACATCGCTCATGGCATCGCCAAACGCGATGAAGCGCTGGGGCGTGATGGCCGATTCAGTGGTGCTGGAACCGCAGGCCGCGAGCAACGCGGCCGATGCACATGCGGCGACCATGACGGTGCGGCGCATCCAATTTGCTGCCATGTATTTCTCCAGAAAAGTGGGGAGTAGTTTAACGACGCAAAGTCAACGCATGTAAAGCAGCGCCTGCGTGGCCGATCAGGCCGCCGCCGCTCGCTGCAGTCGGTCGCGAACCCCTTCCCAATCCGGGCTGGCAGGGGGGGTCTCGATCCAGATGAGCTTCACGCCCTCGTCGTCAAAGCCGCGCAGCACGGCAAACAGCTGCTGGGCGGTGGCGGTGGCATCGTCGGGCATGCGTCGCAGTACGAGTCGGGACGAGTGCGAGCGCAGCGCAGAGCGGGCATACACGGCGATATGGGCCGCGTCGGCGCCCAGCAGGTCCAGGCTGGTCTGCAAGGCCTTGGAGTCCATCAACCGCACCTTGGCGGCGGGGGCGTAGTGGGCCTCCAGCGTGCCCGATGCGCGGGGGGTGAGGGCGGGCAGGTCTTCCTTGGACAGCGGCGCAATGCCGCAGGCCGCAGCGATCTGCGCACGCGTGATGGCGCCGGGGCGCAGCAGCACGGGCACGCCACGGGTGCAGTCCACGATGGTGCTTTCAATGCCCACGCAGCAGGGGCCGCCGTCCAGCACCAGCAGGTCGGCGCCCAGCTCGTCCTGCACATGCTGGGCGGTGGTGGGGCTCACGCGGCCAAAGCGGTTGGCGCTGGGGGCGGCCACGCCCCACACGGGCGGCCCGCCCTGGTCAGTGCCGTCGATGGGTGCCGCGCAGGCCTCCAGCAGCGCGTGCGCCACCGGGTGCGCCGGACAGCGCAGGCCCACGCTGTCCTGCCCGCCGGTGGCGGCCGTGGCCACGCCGGGCAGGCGCGGCAGGATGAGCGTGAGCGGGCCGGGCCAGAAGGCATCGACCAGCTTCTGCGCAAAGCCGGGTACTTCGCTGGCAAAGTGCGCAATGCCCTGGGCATTGGCCACATGCACGATCAGCGGGTGGTCGCTGGGGCGCCCCTTGGCCGCAAAAATCTGCCCCACGGCCGCATCGCTGCTGGCGTCGGCGGCCAGGCCGTACACGGTTTCGGTGGGCAGGCCCAGCAAGGCGCCACTGCGCACCGCGCGCGCTGCGGCGGCGATGGCCGAAGGATCGTTGCCGTCAAGGATCATGGTCAGAACGCGTCAATGCCCAGCAGGGCGGCCGCCTTCAAGGCGGTGGCGCGCGCGGCTTCGGGTGTGGCGCCGGTCACGTTGAGGTGGCCCATCTTGCGGCCCCGCTTGGCATCGCGCTTGCCGTACAGGTGCAAATGGGTGCCGGGCAGGGCCAGCACCTGGTCCCACGGGGGCGTCTGTTCGGTGTCGCTTTGGGCAAACCACAGGTCGCCCAGCAGGTTGAGCATCACGGCGGCGCTGTGCTGGCGGGGTTGGGTCAGCGGCAGGCGGGCCATGGTGCGCACCTGCAGCTCGAACTGCGACACATCGCAGGCGTTCTGGCTGTAGTGGCCGCTGTTGTGCGGGCGCGGGGCGATCTCGTTGACCACCAGGCTGCCGTCCTGCAGCACGAAGAACTCCACGCAGAGCACGCCCACGTACTGCAGACCTTCTGCTACAGATTTCGCAGCTGCTACCGCTTGTGCAGCCAGCGCAGAAGGCAGATTTTCTTCGTAAACCTCGGTCACGGCCAGGATGCCATCGCGGTGCAGGTTGCGCTGGACGGGCAGGTGCACCATGGCGCCATCAGCACCGCGCGCCACGATCACCGAGCATTCCAGCGCCAGCGGCAGCATCTTCTCCAGCACGCATGGCACCTTGCCCACCGCATCCCAGGCGGCGGCCAGTTCGGCGGTGGTCTTCACACGCACCTGGCCCTTGCCGTCGTAGCCCATGCGGGCGGTTTTCAGAATGCCGGGAAGGAGGTCGGCGGACACGGCGGCCAACTGCTGGGCCGTCTCGATCACCGCATAAGGCGCGCAGGGCACGCCGCAGGCCACAAAATGGGCCTTCTCGCGCGCGCGGTCCTGTGCCACCGATACCGCGCTGGCGGCCGGCGACACCGGGCGCTGCGCAGCCAGCGTGGCCAGCGCGGCGGCAGGCACGTTCTCGAATTCGGTGGTCACCGCATCGGCCACGCGGGCCAGCGCGGCCAAGCCCTGCGGATCTTCGTAGTCGGTCTGGATATGGTGGTGGCTCACCAGCCCGGCAGGGCTGGTGGGGTCGGCGTCGAGCACGGCAGTGAAGTAGCCCATGGCCTGGGCCTGGTGCACGAACATGCGGCCCAGCTGGCCGCCACCGAGCACGCCCAGCGTGCTGCCGGGCAAGAGGGGCGTGGTGGAGGCGCTCATGCAGCAGGCGGCAGGGTCATGTTGCGGGCCACCTCGGTCTGCTCGGCGCGGAAGGCTTCCAGGCGCTGACGCAGTTCGGGGCTTTCGTTGGCCAGCAGGGCCACGGCAAACAGGGCCGCGTTGGCAGCGCCCGCCGTGCCGATGGCAAACGTGGCTACCGGGATGCCCTTGGGCATCTGCACGATGCTGTGCAGCGAATCCACCCCCTGCAGGTGGCGGCTGGCCACGGGCACGCCCAGCACGGGCACGGGGGTCTTGGCGGCGATCATGCCGGGCAGGTGGGCAGCGCCGCCCGCGCCCGCGATGATGGCCTTCAGGCCCCGGCTGGCTGCGGCCTCGGCATAGGCGAACATGTCGTCGGGCATGCGGTGGGCCGAGACCACGCGGGCCTCGTGGGCGATGCCGAACTGTTCAAGAATCTGCACTGCATGCTGCATGGTGTCCCAGTCGCTGCTGGAACCCATGACCACGCCGATCTGGATGGGTTTCATGGTGGTTTGGGGGCGGCGGCAGTGCGCAGGGCCTGCCGCACCGCTGTGGGTGGAACCCGCGATTTTACTTTTTGCGCCTCCCTGCCCGGCCTGGGGCTGTTTCCATGCGCCAAAATAGCGCGAACCCACCAGCTCCACCGGCCTTGGCCCGGACACCATCCATCATGATTGACGTCACCGTAGAGAACTTTGAAGCCGAGGTGGTTGCCGCCTCGATGAACGTGCCCGTGCTGGTCGATTTCTGGGCGCCCTGGTGCGGCCCCTGCAAGTCGCTGGGCCCGGTGCTGGAAAAGCTCGAAGCCGAATACGCGGGCCGCTTCAAGCTTGCCAAGATCGACTCCGACCAGGAGCAGCAGCTGGCCGGCATGTTCGGCATCCGCAGCATCCCAACCTGCGTGCTGCTCATGAACGGCCAGCCCGTGGACGGCTTCATGGGCGCCCTGCCCGAAGGCCAGGTGCGCGCCTTCCTCGACAAGCATGTGCCCACTGCCGAAGAAATGGCGGCCGAAGCCGAGGAGGAAGAAGCCCAGGACGCCCTCGCCGATGGCGACACGGGCACGGCCCTCGAAAAGCTGCAGCACGCGGTGGTGACCGATCCCTCCAACGACGATGCACGCTTTGACTACGTCAAGCTGCTGCTGCAGCTGGGCCGCGAGGACGATGCCAAGGTTGCGTTTGCCCCTGTGATCGCCAAAGCCGCCGTGTCGCGCAAGCTCGGCGCGCTGAAGGCCTGGATGGATGCTATTGATTTTGTAGCTAATAGCGCATATGGAGTGAGCGCAGAGGCCGATTTTGAGGCAAAAATCACTGCCAATAAACGCGATTTCGACACCCGCTACGCCCGTGCCCGCTGGCTGATGGCCCAGCAACGCTGGACCGACGCCATGGACGAACTGCTCGAAATCCTCATGCGCGACAAGGCCTGGAATGAAGAAGCCGCCCGCAAGACCTATGTGGCCATCCTCGAAATCATCGAGGCACCCAAGCCCAAGGTGGCCGAGGGCCAGATCCCGCCCGAAGACCCCGTGGTGGCCACGTACCGGCGCCGGTTGTCGAGCGTGGTGCTGAGCTGAAAGCCTGCGGACGGGGGAGGGGTTGAACGGCGTGCAGGCGTTCACCACCGGGATGCTGTTGCCGAGTCGGCCCCTGCTGGCAGGAGGCTTGCATCGCGCGGCGATCGCCCGGCTGTGCGCTGCGGCACTGTGCTGCAGCCTCCTGCTGGGGTGCGCTGGCCGACCGCCTGCTCCCGATGCCATTGTTTCGGGCGTGGCCCTGGCCCGAGAGCGCGTGGTGCTGCCGCCGGAGGCCGTGTTCGAGGCCACGCTGCTGGATGTCACCCACCCTGACATGCCCCCGGTGGTGCTGGGGCGCCAGCGTAGCACCCCTGCCGGGCAGGCGCCTTTTGCGCTCTGGATTCCCTATCCTTCGTCACGGTTTGTGCCCAAGGGCCGCTACGAGGTGCGCGCCACGGTGACCCTGGAGGGGCGCCTGCTGCTGGCGACGGACAAGCGCCATCCGGTGCCGCAGGACGCCGCGTTTCGCCGCGTGGATGTTCAGTTGCAGCGGTTGCCACCTCTCGCCGCCACGGTGGAAGCCAGTGCGCCCTTGGTGCTGACCTACTGGCGGCTGGTTGAGATAGAGGGCGAGGCCGTGGGGCGCCCGCCCGAGGGGGCGGTTACCCCACACCTGGTGTTGCAAGCGGATGAGCCACGGGTGGCGGGCTCGGGCGGGTGCAACCGGTTCCTGGCGGACTACGCTTTGCAAGGCGGGCGTCTGCGTTTTGAGCGCCTCGTCTCCAACATCACACTGTGCCTGCAGGCCAGCGGGATGGAAACGCGTTTTTTCGAGGCGCTGTTGGCGGTGCAGAGCTTTCGGCAGCAAGGATCCCAGCTGGTGCTGCGGGGCGGCGAAGGGCAGGCACTGCTGCGCTTCGAGTCCGCCGAGACGTTGCTGGACTGACCGCCCTGTGAGGGGGCCGGGGCTAGGCGCCGACGGCGCCCGCCGTTCAGCGGGAGGTCAGCCGTTCCAGCGCCTCGCGGTACTTGGCCGCCGTCTTCTCGATCACCTCCTGGGGCAGGCGCGGTGCGGGTGCGGTCTTGTCCCAGAGCTTGCCGCCCACCTTGGCCTGTTCCAGCCAGTCGCGCACGAACTGCTTGTCGTAGCTGGGCGGGTTGGCGCCCTGGGCGAGCGCGTCGGCGTAGCCTTCCACGGGCCAGTAGCGCGAGCTGTCGGGGGTGAGCACCTCGTCCATCAGCACCAGCGTGCCGTCGGGCGCCAGGCCGAATTCGAATTTTGTGTCGGCAATGATCATGCCCTTGGTCAGCGCGATCTCAGCAGCCGCCTGGTAGATGGCGATGCTCAGGTCGCGGATGCGGGTGGCCAGGTCGAGGCCGATCATCTCCACAGTGCGCTCGAAGGTGATGTTTTCGTCGTGCTCGCCCACAGCGGCCTTGGCGGCGGGCGTGTAGATGGGCTCGGGCAGCTTGGCCGCATTGGTCAGGCCTTCGGGCAGCGGCACGCCGCAGACCGAACGCGATTCCTGGTACTCCTTCCAGCCGCTGCCAGCTAGGTAGCCGCGCACCACGGCTTCCACCGGGATGGGCTTGAGGCGCTGCACCAGCATCGAGCGGCCGCGCACCTGGGCCACTTCCTCGGGCTTGACCACGCTCTCGGGGGCGTCGCCGGTGAGGTGGTTGGGGCAGATGTGGCCGAGCTTGTCGAACCAGAACAGCGCCATCTGCGTGAGCAGCTCGCCCTTGCCGGGGATGGGCTCGCCCATGATCACGTCAAAGGCCGAGAGGCGGTCGCTGGCCACCATCAGGATGCGGTCGTCGCCCACGGCGTAGTTGTCGCGCACCTTGCCGCGTGCCAGCAGGGGCAGCGACGTGAGGGCAGAGGTGTGCAGGGCGTTGGAGCTGGGCTGGGTCATGGTGTCGGTGTGGGCGGTCGATATCCGCAGCGGGCAATCCGAAGAAGAACGGGTGGGGCGAAGCGCTTGTGGGCGGGACCCGGCGCAACCTGCGGATTTTACGCGCCGGGCCCGGCCGCGCCTGCAAGGCCCCGGGTGCGGGCAAAAACGGGGTGGGCGCACGCGGCGGAGGCTGCGTGGTACGCGGGGTGCGCGAGGGGGGCGTCCTTGGGGCACACTGTGCGGCCCTGACTTTGACTGGGCCACCTGCGGCCTTTGCCTGTGTCCACCACGACTGCCCCTGCGCTCACTCCCCGCCGCGAACTCTGGCTGCTGCTGACCCTGGCGGGCATCCAGTTCACCCACATCCTCGACTTCATGATCATGATGCCGCTCGGGCCGCAGTTCACGCGGCTGTTCGCCATCAGCGACGCGCAGTTTGGCCTGCTGGTGTCGGCCTATACGCTGTCGGCTGGGGCATCGGGGCTGCTCGCGTCCACCTACATCGACCGCTTCGGCCGCAAGCGGCTGCTGCTGGTGCTGTATGTGCTGTTCGGGCTGGCGACGCTGGCCTGCGGCGTGGCGCCCACCTACGGCACGCTCATGGCGGCGCGCATCCTGGCGGGGGCGTTTGGTGGCGTGCTGTCGGCCCTGTCGCAGACCATCGTGGCGGATGTGGTGCCGTTCGAGCGGCGGGGGCGGGCGATGGGGATCGTCATGACGTCGTTTGCGGTGTCCACCGTGGCGGGCGTGCCCCTGGGGCTGATCCTGGCCGAGCATGGAGGCTGGAACCTGCCCTTCATCGCCATCGCGGCCCTGGTCGGGGTGCTGGCCATCCAGGCCGCCCGCACCCTGCCGCCCCTGACGGCCCATGTGCAGGCGGCCGGTGGCCGCTCGGCGCTCTCGGGCATTGCACAGGTGCTGGCCGACCCCAACCACCGCTGGGCCTTTGTGTACTCCGCGCTGTTGGTGTCCACGGGGTTCACGGTGATTCCCTACATCACCATCTACATGCAGGCCAATGCCGGGGTGCGGGCGGACCAGATTCCGCTGGCCTATCTGTGCGGGGGCATCGCCACGTTGTTCACGGCGCGCTGGTTTGGGCGCTGGACCGACCGCTGGGGCAAGGTGCGCACCTTCCGTGCGCTGGTGGTGGCCTCGGTGCCGTGCCTGCTCGGGATCACGCTGTGCCAGGGGCTGCCGCTTGGGGGCGTGTTGCTGGTGTCCACGCTGATGTTTGCCTTCGTGAGCGGGCGCATGATTCCGGGGATGGCCATCGTCACCTCGGCGGCGCAGCCCGCCTTGCGGGGCACGTTCATGACCCTGAATGCGTCGGTGCAGTCTGCCGCCATGGGGGTGGCGTCTTTTGTGGGCGGGGTATTGATCAGCCGCGATGCGCAGGGGCTGGTGCAAAACTACTGGGTGGCGGCCCTGGTGGGCATTGCGGCCGGTGTGCTGTCGATGTGGGTGGTGGGGCGCCTGCACCTGCATGGGGCCACCCCTGCGGCGCGCTAGAGGGGCTTGGGCGGCGGGGTGGCGGTTTCAGCCCCCTGCGAACTCGCCCATTGTGCGCGCTTTTTGGGGGCTTGGCACCTGGGCAGGCATAACCCAGCGGGCCGGGGCGGTATGGGATTGCTTTTCGGGGAGGGCGGGGGCATAGTGAACTCACGTCAACGGATGCATCCAAGTTCGCCGAGCCGCTCCTCTGATCCAGGGCGGCGTTTTTCCCACCGAGAGCTACAGGAGACTTATTTATGAACTTGACGATCAGCGGTCACCACCTCGAAGTTACCCCCGCCTTGCGCAGCTATGTCACCACCAAGCTGGATCGGATCACCCGCCATTTTGACCAAGTTGTTGATGTCAAGGTACTGCTGACGGTAGAGAAGCAAAAGGAAAAGGAAAAGAGACAGCGAGCGGAATGCAACATCCACGTGAAGGGCAACGACCTGTTTGCTGAAAGCTCCCACGCAGACCTCTATGCCGCCGTGGACGAGCTGGTGGACAAGATGGACCGCCAGGTGGTGCGCCACAAGGACCGTTTGCAGGACCACCACCACGAAGCCGCCAAGCGCGAACTGCACGCCTGATGCGCCAGCCTTGAGCCTGGCATCGCAGCCGCCCCTTCGGGCGGTTTTTTGTTGCCCAGGCCCTGGCGCTCAGGGTTTCTGCCAATATGTGCATAATTGTTACCCTTCACCATGAACCGACTCGCCTCCATCCTGCCCTCCGCTCAAGTGCTTGTGAGCGTTGACGCCACCAGCAAGAAGCGTGCTTTTGAAGAAGCGGGTCTGCTGTTCGAAAGCCAGCACGGCCTCTCGCGTGCGCTGATCACCGACAGCCTGTTTGCGCGTGAGCGGCTGGGCTCCACGGGGCTCGGCCACGGTGTGGCCATCCCGCATGGGCGCATCAAGGGGCTCAAGGCGCCCATGGCGGCGGTGTTCCAGCTGCTCAATCCGATTGGTTTTGACGCGCCTGACGAATTGCCTGTGGGGCTGCTGATCTTCCTGCTGGTGCCCGAGGCGGCCACGCAGAAGCACCTGGAAATCCTCTCTGAAATTGCCGAGCTGCTGAGCGACTCGGCCCTGCGCGAAAAGCTCAAGGCCTGCACCGATGCCGCCGAACTGCACGGCATGATTGCAGGCTGGCAGTCCACACAGACCGCCTGATTGCCCACCCCACGCGCTGTTGCCCCTCCTCTGATTTGATTGAGCACTGACCCGCCGTGAAGCCCAATGTTGTCAGTGCCGATGTGCTTTTCGAGGAATTCCGCGGCCTCCTGAAATGGGAGTGGGTCGCGGGCCTGGGGGCATCGGAGCGGCGGTTTGACGAAGTGGCCGTGCGTTCTGCGCGGTCCGGGGCCGATCTGGTCGGCTACCTCAACTACATCCATCCCTACCGCGTCCAGATACTGGGCGAGCGCGAAATCGCGTACCTCAGCAACGCGTCGCCCGACGACTGCAAGCGCCGCATTGCGCGCATCGTGACGCTGGAGCCGCCCGTGCTGGTGCTGGCCGACAACCAGACTGCCCCCGATGCGCTGGTGTCCATGTGCGAACGTGCGCAGATCCCGATGTTCTCTACGCATGAGTCGTCGGCGTTTGTCATCGACGTGCTGCGTGCCTACCTGTCCAAGCACTTTGCCGACCGCACCACCATGCACGGCGTGTTCATGGACATCCTGGGCCTGGGGGTGTTGATCACCGGCGAATCGGGACTGGGCAAAAGCGAGCTGGGCCTGGAGCTGATCTCGCGCGGCAACGGCCTGGTGGCCGACGATGCCGTGGACTTCTTCCGTATCAACCAGACCACCATCGAGGGCAAATGCCCCGAGCTGCTGCAGAACCTGCTGGAAGTGCGCGGCATCGGCCTCCTGGACATCCGCGCCATCTTTGGCGAGACGGCCGTGCGCCGCAAGATGCGCCTCAAGCTCATCGTGCACCTGGTGCGCAAAGAGACGCTGGAGCGCGACTACGAACGCCTGCCCTACGAGCCGCTCACTCAGGACGTGCTGGGCGTGCCCGTGCTCAAGGTCGTGATCCAGGTGGTGGCCGGCCGCAACATCGCCGTGCTGGTCGAAGCCGCTGTGCGCAACACCATCCTGCAGCTGCGCGGCATCGACACCTACCAGGAATTCGTCGAACGCCACCGTCGCGCCATGGAGCGCGACACGGGGGGGTAGTTTGCTCTTTATTTGATAGCTGCTTGCGCTTGATGGATAGGCGCTGGCGGCTATTCAGACCACAATCCTTCCAAAACTGGCGCGCCCGACGCCAGTGCTCCCGCGCAAGGGCCGCCCCGCCGCGCTGGGGGCGTCCCCCTTCAGGGGGATGGCGCGAAGCGACTCAGGGGGTTACCCTTTTTTCGCGCAGGCGGCGCATTGGCCGTACAGCGCCATCGTGTGGTCCTGCACCAGCCAGCCCTTGGCCTTGGCCACGGCGTGCTGGCGCTTTTCGATCTCGGCGTCGTAGAACTCCTCCACCTTGCCGCAGGACGTGCAGATGAAGTGGTCGTGGTGCTGGCCCTCATTGAGCTCGTACACCGCCTTGCCGCTTTCGAAGTTGCTGCGGATCAGGATGCCCGCCTGCTCGAACTGCGTGAGCACGCGGTACACGGTGGCCAGGCCAATGTCCGAGCGCTCCTCCAGCAGCACGCGGAACACGTCTTCGGCCGTCATGTGGCGCTGCGTGCCTTTCTGGAAGATCTCCATGATCTTCAGGCGGGGCAGCGTGGCCTTGAGTCCCGTGCTTTTGAGTTCGTCGATATTGGTCATGGCATGCTCCTTCGGGTGCTGGCCCCCACCTCAAGGCCTGGGGGGCAGCCGCTACAATGCGGCGATCATATCCTCAGCCCTTTTACCCATGCCCGTCAAAGCCCGTTGCAGCGCCCGCCTGGGCCTGGTCCTGTTGATCGGCGCCAGCATGGCCGCCCTGGCCGGTTGTGGCAGCCTCGATGGCGCCAGCAGTCGCATCGCCGGCATCGTGAAGCCCTACAAGGTCGATGTGGTGCAGGGCAACTTTGTGTCGCGCGAGCAGGTACAAGCCCTGCAGCCCGGCATGAGCCGCCAGCAGGTGCGCGAAATCCTGGGCACGCCCCTGGTCACCAGCCTGTTCCATGCCGACCGCTGGGAGTATGTGTTCACCCTCAAGCGCCCGGGGGAAGACATCCAGACCCGCAAGCTGACGGCGTTCTTCAAGGGCGATGTGCTGGACCGCTCCGAGGGCGACGAAATGCCTTCCGAAACGGAGTTCGTCGCCACGCTGGGGGCCCGGGACGGCGCCAAGGGCAAGGTGCCCACGCTGGAAGCCACGCCGGAGCAGCTGGCCAAATACCCGCCTTCCGCACGGCCCGCCCAGGCACCGGCAGCTGCGACCACTGCGCCTGCCCCCACCAGTTACCCGCCGCTCGACGCGCCTGCGCGCTGACGCCAGTGGCCCCCCGCAGCACAGGGTGTGAGCCCTGAGCTGCCACCCAACCGAACAGGATTCTCATGACAGGGACACCAACACCCGCCGCCGTGACCACCCCTTGCCGCGTGGCTGTGGCCGGCGCGTCGGGCCGCATGGGCCGCATGCTGATCGAAGCCATCCGCGCCAGCGACGACTGCGTGCTGGCCGGTGCACTCGACATCGCCGCCAGCCCCGCCGTGGGCTCGGACGCTACCGCCTTTCTGGGCCATGCGAGTGGCGTGGCCATCACGGCCGACATCGCGGCAGGCCTCAAGAACGCCGACGTGCTGATCGACTTCACCCGCCCTGAAGGCACGCTGGCCCACCTGGCCGTGTGCAGCCAGCTGGGCGTGAAGGCCGTCATCGGCACCACCGGCTTTACCGATGCGCAAAAGGCCGAACTTGACGCCTACGCACAGCGCACCGCCATCATGTTCTCGCCCAATATGAGCGTGGGCGTGAACGTCACGCTCAAGCTGCTGCAGATGGCTGCCAAGGCCATGGCCACCGGCTACGACATCGAGATCATCGAAGCCCACCACCGCCACAAGGTGGATGCGCCTTCGGGCACCGCGCTCAAGATGGGGGAGGTGATTGCCGAAGCCCTGGGCCGCGATCTCAAGGACTGCGCCGTGTACGCCCGCGAAGGCGTGACGGGCGAGCGCGACCCCTCCAGCATCGGCTTTTCTGCGATCCGTGGGGGCGACATCGTGGGCGATCACACCGTGCTGTTTGCCGGCATTGGCGAGCGCATCGAGGTCACGCACAAATCCTCCAGCCGGGCCACGTATGCGCAGGGCGCCTTGCGCGCCGTGCGCTTCCTGAAGGCCCACAAGACCGGCATGTTCGACATGTTCGACGTGCTGGGCTTGCACTGATCCGTCGATTTTCATGGACGCCCTCCACTGGTGGCGCCAGGGCGATGCCGTGACCCAGGGCGCGGCCCTGGTGTTGCTGGCGATGTCGGTGGCGAGCTGGGTGGTCATCGTCTGGAAGCTGCGGCTCATGCGCCGAGCCACGGCCGATGTGGCGCGTTGCACAGCGGCGTTCTGGCAGGCGCCCTCCATGGATGTCGCCGCGCAGCGTTTGCAGGCTTTTGACCGCTCTGCGCTGGTCCTGCCTCTGGTGGTTGCTGCAAATTCGATAGCAATCCATTCCGTTCCCGGTGCCCCGGCCTCGCTCGCCAGCGCGGGCAGCCTGTCCCAGCGGCTCACCCGCGTGCTGCGCGATGCCCTGCATGACGTGCTGGGGCGCCTGCAGTTTGGTCAGGTGCTGCTGGCCACGGTGGGTTCCACGGCGCCTTTTGTGGGGCTGCTGGGCACGGTCTGGGGCATCTACCACGCGCTCACGGCGATGGCAGGCGCGGGGCAGATCACCATTGACCGCGTCTCCGGCCCCGTGGGCGAGGCGCTGGTCATGACGGCGGCCGGGCTGGCCGTCGCCATTCCAGCCGTGCTGGCCTACAACGTGTTTGGCCGCCTCATTGGCCGCATTGAGGCCGACCTGGAAGGGTTTGCACGTGATCTGCGCGAGCTGCTCATCGACACGGCGCAACCCGCCGATGCGAAGACCTGAATTCCAGACGCTCGCTTCTGCCATGGCCTTCGGACGACTCGAACGCACCCCCGGGCCACAGCCCATGAGCGACATCAACATGACGCCCCTGGTGGATGTGATGCTGGTGCTGGTGGTCATCTTCATCCTTACGGCACCACTGCTGGCCAGCTCCATCCGGCTGGACCTGCCCCGCACCGAAGGCGCCACACCGGGCACGGCGCCGCAGTTCGTCACCCTGGTGGTGGACGCCTCGGGCCAGGCCTTTCTGGATGACCAGCCTTTGTCGCAAACCGCCCTGGCCGAGCGCCTGCGCCGCATTGGCGCCGAGCGGCCCGACACCGAAATCCAGCTGCGCGCTGATGCTGCCGTGCCCTATGGCCGCGTGGTCGAGGTCATGGGGGCGGCCCATCTGGCGGGGCTGCAGCGCATTGGATTTGTGGCCGAACCGGCGGCCACGCCCACCCCGCCTGCATCCCCGGCCCTACCGCGCTGACACGCGTTGGTGGGTGGCCCGCCAGCGCCGGGCCCTGACCGCCTAAAATCCCCGCAGCGCGGCCAGCGGCTGCACTCTTCTCTCACCCCGAGCCCCCATGCAAGACAAATACTTTCCCCAAGACGTCGAGCGCGCTGCGCACGACCACTGGACCGCCACCGACGCCTACCGCGTGACGGAAGACACCAGCAAGAAGAAGTTCTACGCCTGCTCGATGCTGCCTTATCCCAGCGGCAAGCTGCACATGGGCCACGTGCGCAACTACACCATCAACGACATGCTCACGCGCTACCTGCGCATGAACGGCCACAACGTCCTGATGCCCATGGGCTGGGATGCCTTCGGCCTGCCCGCCGAAAACGCCGCGCTGAAAAACGGCGTACCACCGGCCAAGTGGACGTACGAAAACATCGCGTACATGAAGAAGCAGATGCAGGCCATGGGCCTGGCCATCGACTGGAGCCGCGAAGTCGCCACCTGCGACCCCGAGTACTACAAGTGGAACCAGTGGCTGTTCCTGAAGATGCTCGAAAAGGGCATCGCCTACCGCAAGACCCAGGTGGTGAACTGGGACCCGGTGGACCAGACCGTGCTGGCCAACGAGCAGGTGATTGACGGCAAGGGCTGGCGCACGGGCGCTACGGTCGAAAAGCGCGAGATCCCCGGCTACTACCTCAAGATCACCGACTACGCCGAAGAACTGCTGGGCTTTGTGACCGGCGACAAGCTGCCCGGCTGGCCCGAGCGCGTCAAGCTGATGCAGGAGAACTGGATCGGCAAGAGCGAGGGCGTGCGCTTTGCGTTCACGCACGACATCGCGGGCGACGACGGTGCGCTGATCGGCGACGGCAAGATGTACGTGTTCACCACGCGCGCCGACACCATCATGGGCGTGACCTTCTGCGCCGTGGCGCCCGAGCACCCGCTGGCCGCACATGCCGCCAAAACCAACCCTGCGCTCCAAGCCTTCATCGAAGAGTGCAAGAGCGGCGGCACCACCGAGGCCGAGCTGGCCACGCAAGAGAAGAAGGGCGTGCCCACGGGCCTGTTCGTCACCCACCCGCTGACCGAAGAGAAGGTGCAGGTCTGGGTCGGCAACTACGTGCTGATGGGCTATGGCGATGGCGCCGTGATGGGCGTGCCCGCCCACGACGAGCGCGACTTCGCGTTCGCGCTCAAGTACGGCATCGAGATCAAGCAGGTGGTGCTGGTCGATGGCGAACACTTCGACTACCACCAGTGGAACGACTGGTACGGCGACAAGCAGCGCGGAGTGACCATCAACTCCGACAGCTTCAGCGGCCTGAACTACAAGGACGCGGTGAACGCCGTGGCCCATGCGCTGCAGCAAAAGGGCCTGGGCGAGAAGAAGACCACCTGGCGCCTGCGCGACTGGGGTGTGAGCCGCCAGCGCTACTGGGGCACGCCGATCCCCATCATCCACTGCGACGAGCACGGCGCTGTGCCCGTGCCCGAAAAAGACCTGCCCGTGGTGCTGCCGCAAGACTGCATTCCCGACGGCTCGGGCAACCCGCTGCACAAGCACGAAGGCTTCCACGCGGGTGTGACCTGCCCCGTGTGTGGCAAGCCTGCCCGCCGCGAGACGGACACCATGGACACGTTCGTGGACAGCTCGTGGTACTTCATGCGGTATTGCGACCCCAAGAACGCCGATGCGATGGTGGCCGGTGGTGCCGACTACTGGATGCCGATGGACCAGTACATCGGCGGTATCGAACACGCCATCCTGCACCTGCTGTACGCGCGCTTCTGGACCAAGGTCATGCGTGACCTGGGGCTGGTGAAAGTGGACGAGCCCTTCACCAAGCTGCTCACGCAGGGCATGGTGCTCAACCACATCTACAGCCGCCGCACCGCCAAGGGCGGCAAGGACTACTTCTGGCCGCACGACGTGGAGCATGTGCTGGACGAAGGCGGCAAGATCATCGGCGCCAAGCTCAAGAACGAAGCCACCAGCGGCGACGGCCTGCTGCCCGTGGGCACGCCCATCGACTACGAAGGCGTGGGCACCATGTCCAAGTCCAAGAACAACGGCGTGGACCCGCAGGACCTGATCGAGAAGTACGGCGCCGACACGGCCCGCCTGTACACCATGTTCACCGCCCCGCCCGAAGCCACGCTGGAGTGGAACGACGCCGCCGTGGAGGGCAGCTATCGCTTCCTGCGCCGCGTGTGGAATTTCGGTCTCAAGCTCTCGGCGATTGACCGCGATGCGGCCCTGGCCAGCGTGGCGGGCGCCAAGAGCCTGCAGGACGTGCAGTTTGGCAAGGAAGCCAAGGCCCTGCGCCTGGAGATCCACAACGTGCTCAAGCAGGTGGACTACGACTACCAGCGCATGCAGTACAACACCGTGGTGTCGGGTGCGATGAAGATGATCAACGCGCTCGAAGACTTCAAGGCCACCGACTCGGCCGGTGCCCAGGTGGCGCTGATCGAAGGTTTTGGCATCCTGCTGCGCTGCCTGTACCCCGCCACGCCCCACATCGCCCACAGCCTGTGGACGGGTCTGGGCTATGCCGGTGCGCTGGGCGATCTGCTCGATGCACCCTGGCCGCAGGTCGATGCTGGCGCCCTGGTGCAGGACGAGATCGAACTCATGCTGCAGGTCAACGGCAAGCTGCGCGGCTCCATCCACGTGCCGGCGCAGGCCGACAAGGCCGAGATCGAGCGTATTGCGCTGGCCAGCGAAGCCTTCACGGCGCATGCGGCGGGCGCTCATCCAAAGCGCGTGATCGTGGTGCCCGGGCGTCTGGTGAACGTGGTGGTCTGACCCCATGAACAAACGCACCCTGCTCAGCCTGGCCCCCGTGGCCCTGTTGTCTGCCTGCGGATTCCGGCTGCGTGGCGTGCCGGAGTTCGGGTTTGGCTCGCTCTACATCGTGGCCCCAGCCAGTTCGCCGCTGGCGCGGGAGCTGCAGCGCACGCTCGACGGGTCGGGCAGCCAGCTCAAGGTGCTGCGCGACCCGGCCAGCATGCCGACGGCGGAGGCCATCTTCGACCTGCTGCAGGAGCAGCAGGAGCGTGTGGTGGTGGGCCTCAACGCATCGGGCCAGGTACGCGAGCTGCAGCTGCGCCTGCGCATCAAGTTCCGCCTGCGCACCCCGGCGGGCGCCGAGCTGATTCCCGAGACCGAGCTGCTGCAGCAGCGCGACATCAGCTACAACGAAACCATTGCCCTGGCCAAGGAAGCCGAAGAGGCGCTGCTCTACCGCAACATGCGGACCGATCTGGTGCAGCAGCTCATGCGGCGCCTGTCGCTCACCCGTCCTGCCAAATAGCCGGACTCAAAAACAGGGCTCAAAAATGCCGCCTGCGCGCGGTGATCATGCCTTTTAAGCTATTTCTTTGATAGCTATCGAGGCGCGCCCTTGCTATGGCGTGTCCCCCAGGGCCGCGCTCTGGCGCCGCACAAAGCGGCCCGCCCGCGCCCCCGTGGCGCGCTGCGCTGCGGTGTAGCTCAGCACGCCGTTCACCCACACCTGCTCGATGCCCTCGCTGAACTGCTGGGGCTGCTCGAACGTGGCGAGATCGCGCACGCGCTCGGGGTCCAGCACCACCACATCGGCCATGTGCCCCGCCTGCAGGAGCCCGCGCCCGCCCAGGCGAAAGCGCTGGGCCGACAGGCCGGTCATCTTGTGCACGGCCTCTTCGAGTTGCAGCAAGCCTTTTTCACGCCAGTAACAGGCCAACACGCGCGGGAACGCGCCCCACAGGCGCGGGTGTGGTCGTTCGTCGTGTGGCAGGCCATCTGAGCCAATCATGGACAGCGGGTGCGCAATCACGCGCTCCACATCGTCCTCGCGCATCTGAAAGTAGCAGGCACCACCGGGCTGGAGGCGCACGGCGGCCTCCTGCTGGGGCACGCCCCACTCGCGCGCGATGTCGGCCAGGTAGCGCCCGGCCATCTCGGGGTGCGGCTGGCTGCCGGTGATGAGGATGTCGATGATGCCGTCCACCAGGTCCTCGCGCAGCACGGTGGAGCCTGCGGTGTACGGGTACACGTCCATCGCAATCTCTTGCTGCTCGGCGAGCTGGTCGATCAGCGGCAGCGTCTCGCGCGTACGGCCCCAGTTGGCGGGGCCGGCGCATTTGTGGTGCGAGATGACCAGCGGCAGGCCCGACTGGCGGGCCGTGAGGGCGGCCTCCTGCAGCGCAGGCAGGATGCCCGCCAGCTCGTCGCGGATGTGCGTGGCATACACACCGCCGTGGCGGGCTGCCACAGAGGCGACAGCCACCAGCTCCTCGACATCGGCCGCGTAGGCCTCGCTGTAGAAGATGCCCGACGACAGGCCCAGCGCCCCGGCGGCCATGGCTTCTTCCATGTCGGCGGCCATGGCGGCGCGCTCGTCGGCGGTGGCGGTCTGGCGCAGGTCGGCCAGGTGGCGCATGCGCAGGGCCGTGTGGCCCATCAGTGCGGCCACGTTCACGGCGGGCTGGGCCGCGTCCACGGCGCGTGCGTAGTCGGCCATGCTGGCGTGGCGAAACTGCAGGCGCCCCAGCAGCGAGAGCGGAGCCAGCGGGCTGTCGGTGACCACGGGGGCCAGCGAAATGCCGCAGTTGCCCACGATGACGGTGGTGATGCCCTGCGATAGCTTGGGCAGCATGGTGGGCGCGTCCAGCACGGCGGCGTCGTCGTGCGTGTGCACGTCGATGAAGCCCGGGGCGATCACACGGCCGGTGCAGTCCACCTCGGTGAAGTGTTCGTTGGCCCGGGCACGGGCCAGGGCGGCGGGGGCGATCTGGCCGTGCGGGGCCAGGGCGGTGATGTGATCACCCTCGATCAGCAGGTCGCCCACCCAGCCGGGGCGGGGCGTGCCGTCCACGATGCGGCCGTTGCTCAGCAGCGTTGCATGCGCCATGTCATTCCTCAGCGGCCCGGCCGCGCGATGGGTCTGTGGGGTGGCTGGCGGTGCTGGAGTGGCTCTGGCCCGCGTGGCTGTCAAACGCGCCAACGTATTCGGCGCTGTCAAAACCGTGTTTGTGCAGCAGCTGCTTGAACTGCTGCAGCCCGCGGGTGGCCACGGGGCCCAGCTTTTGCGCCAGGCGCACGGTCAGGATCTCGATGACCACCAGGTGGGCCAGATAGGCCTCGGTGCCCACGCGCATCACCGCGTCTTGCGGCACCGACACGGCCAGCACCAGGTCGGCCACCTCGGCCAGCGGCGTGCCGGGCTGGGTCAGCGCCACCACGGTGGCACCTTGCGAGCGGGCAAAGCGCGCGGCCTCCAGCGCATAGGGCATGCGCCCCACGTGCGAGATGACAAAGGCCACGCCATCGGGCCCCAGCGTGCTGGCCGACACCAGCTGCTGGTGCGCATCAAAAATCGCGTTGGCCGTGCAGCCCAGGCGGAACAGGCGGCTTTGCAGTTCGCTGGCCATGAAGGTGGAGGCGGCACCGACCGAGTAGCAGTCGATGCGTCGCGCCTGCGCCAGCCGCTCGGCCACGCGGTCGAGCACTTCGGCGTCGAGGTTGCGGCCCAGCTCGGTCAGCGACGACACGGCCGCGTGCACGATCTTGCTGGCCACGTCCTGCGCGCTGTCGTCGGCCAGCACGCTGCGGTGCAGGTGCGAGCCCGAGACGGCCAGATCCTGCGCCAGGGCGACCATGAATTCGCGCACCGAATCGTGGCCAAAGCTGCGGCAGGTGCGCACGATGGTGGGCATGGACACGCCCGCCTGCTGGGCCAGTTGTTCCACGGTGGCAACCACGGCGGCACGCGGGTCGTCCAGCACCACACGCACCACGCTGCGCTGCGCCTCGGGCAGTTCGGGCTGGCGCTCACGCAGTTGCTGCAGCAGGCTGGTAGGGGTAGCTTTGGACATGGTCAAAAACGGGTGCTGATGGCGCGGGTGATGGTGCCTTCGTCGTCCACGACGGGCAGCCAGCGCCATTTGTCAAAAGTGGTGCAGGGGTGCGAGATGCCCAGGGCCACCCTGTCGCCCACGGCGGGGGCGGGGCCTGTTGCGGGGTCGTAGCGCAGGTAGGCGTGGTGGTCGTTGAGCGCGCTCACCGTCCACCCGGTGGGGATGCTGGCAGCGCGGCGCTCGTGGCGCGGCGCCCAGCGCACAGGCACGGGCATCTCCAGATCGTACGAGACATCACGCCGCCCGCCGCTGAGCAAGGCCAGCCCGGGCTCGGGCACCGACTGCACCAGGGTCCAGACTTCGAGCGCCGGGCGCAGCGAGTCGTCCAGCCCCTCGCGCTGCTCCACATGCTTCAGAAAGCGCTCGTAGTTGCCATGGTCGTGTGTGATGTAGCAGCCCGAGCGCAGCACGCCCAGCACGGGTTTGGACAGACCCTGCGTGCGCAGCAGCGGAATGACGAGGTCGAACACGGCCGAGCCGCCTGCGGTGAGCAGGATCTCGGCATCGGCAAACAGGCCCTGCGCATCGCAGGCGCGGGCCACCTCGGTCACGCGGCGCACCAGCGCCGTGACCTCGCGTGCATCGTGTTCGCTGTCGCAGCGGGCCACGCCGCCTTCGTAGCACTCCACCCCGCCCAGCTGCACGGCGGGCGACGCAGCCATGGCCTGGGCCAGCGCCAGGGCTTCTTCCAGCGTGCGGCAGCCGGTGCGCTGGCCGGGCACGCCCATCTCCAGCAAGGTATCCAGGCGCCGTTCACCACGCGCAGTGTGGCCGCGCCGCTCGGCCCAGTCTTCAATGCAGCGCAGCTGCGCCAGGCTGTCGATGAGGAACCACACGCGCAGGTCGGCGTGGCGCTGCAGCAGTGCGTGCAGCCCGTCCAGGTCGGCGTCGCACAGCACCTGGTTGGCGATGATGGCGCGGCGTGCACCGGCCTCCACCCCCACGCTGAGCTGGTACACGGTGGCAAAGGTCAGGCCCCAGGCGCCCGCCTGCAGCTGCTGGGCAAACAGCTCGGGCGACAGGGTGGTCTTGCCGTGTGGGGCCAGGGCCACGCCCTTGCGCTCGGCGTAGGCCTGCATCCAGGCCAGGTTGTGGGCCAGGGCGCTTTCGCGGATGACGGCAATGGGCAAGGGCAGGTCGCCCGCCAGCACGTTCCAGCCGCGCTGGCCCAGGTCGGCGGGGCGGCAGGGGGCGGCGTGCAGCGGGTAGCCCTTGCAGCGGTGGTCAAGCAGGAGTTCGTCGGTCATGGTGCGGGGTGTGTCGGTGCGGTTTTCCAGCAGGCGTGCAGGTGGCCGGGGGCCACCTCGCGCAGCTGCATGTCGGCGCTGGCGCAGCGCGCCTCGGCCTGCGGGCAGCGGGTGCGGAACACGCAGCCCGAGGGCGGATTGGCCGGGCTGGGCAGGTCGCCTTGCAGCAGCGCAATGCTGCGGCGCTGGGCGGGGTCAGGGATAGGTGCTGCGGCCAGCAGGGCCTGGGTGTAGGGGTGCTGAGGTGTGGCATACAGCGCCTCGGTGGGGGCGATTTCCATCACCCGGCCCAGGTACAGCACCACCACGCGGTCGCACAGGTACTCCACCACATCGAGGTCATGCGAGATGAACAGCAGCGTGAGGCCCAGCTGCTCTTTCAGTTCGCCGAGCAGGTTCACCACCTGCGCCTGGATGGACACATCCAGCGCCGACAGCGGCTCGTCGGCCACGATGAACTGGGGCTCCACCGCCAGCGCTCGCGCAATGCCAATGCGCTGGCGCTGCCCGCCCGAGAACTCGTGCGGAAAACGCTCGGCATGCTCGGGCCTGAGGCCCACCTGCTCCAGCAACTGGTGGATGCGCGGCAGGCGCGCAGCGCCCTTGGCCAGGCCGTGCGTATCCAGCGCCTCGGCCAGCACTTCGCGGATGCGCATGCGGGGGTTCAGGCTGGCGTAGGGGTCCTGAAAAATGATCTGGATCTGCGAGCGCAGTGGCCGGTATTGCGACTGCGAGAGTTGTGCCAGGTCTTGCGGTGCAGCACCGCCGTGGTAGCGCATCTGCCCGCTGGTCGGGTCCACCAGGCGCGTGAGCAGGCGGCCAATGGTGCTTTTGCCCGAGCCCGATTCGCCCACCAGGCCCATGGTCTCGCCCCGGCGGATGGTGAAGCTCACATCGTCCACCGCGCGCACGGGGTGCGGGCCGCTGCCGAAATGCTTGCGCAGGTGGGCAATTTCCAGCAGCGGTGCGGCGGTATCGGTCGGGGCCATGGTGGGGGGTGGGTTCAGGACGGCGTTCATGCACTCACCTCGGCGGGTTCGGCGTATTCCTCGCGGTGCAGGCAGCGCACCATGCGGCGTGGGCCTGCCGCCTCCAGCGCGGGCATGGCGTGGGTGCAGTCGGGTTGCTGGCGGGCGCAGCGCGGCGCAAAGGCGCAGCCGGGCGGGGGCGCGAGCGGGCTGGACACCTGGCCCGGTATGGCGACCAGTTGCCGCCGGCCGTGGGCGGGCGTGCCTGCCGCCAGGGCTTGCCGCCGGGCCACGCCGGGCAGGCAGGCCAGCAGGCCGCGCGTGTAGGGGTGCTCGGGCCGTGCAAACAGGTCGTGCACAGGTGCGGACTCGACAATGCGCCCGGCGTACATCACGGCCACGGCGTCTGCGTATTGCGCCACCACGCCCAGGTTGTGCGTGATGAACAGCATGCTCATGCCGGTCTCTTTCTGCAGCCGCCCCATCAGCGCCAGGATCTGCGCCTGGATGGTCACGTCCAGCGCGGTGGTGGGCTCGTCGGCAATCAGCAGCGTGGGGTTGCAGGCCATGGCCAGCGCAATCATCACGCGCTGGCGCATGCCGCCCGAGAGCTGGTGCGGGTACTCGTGCACGCGCTGCGCAGCGGCGGGGATCTCGACCAGCTCCAGCATCCGGCGGGCGTGGGCCAGTGCGGCGCTGCGGTCCATCTTCAGGTGCAGGCGGGCGGACTCGGCAATCTGCTCGCCTACCGTCAGCACGGGGTTCAGGCTGGTCATGGGCTCCTGGAAGATCATGGCCAGCTCGTTGCCGCGCAGCGTGCGCTTCTCGGCCTCGGGCATGGCCAGCACATCGACCTTGCGGCCGTCGCGCTGCACAAACCAGGCCTGGCCCGTGACCTGCGCCTGCGAGGTACGGGCGTGCAGGCCCATGAGCGTGAGGCTGGTCACCGACTTGCCCGAGCCCGATTCGCCCACCAGCGCCAGCGTTTCGCCGGGGTGGATGGCAAAGGACACATCGGCCACGCTCTGGATGCGGCCTGCATCGGTGGCGAACGAGGTGGACAGGCCGCTGACTTCGAGCCGCGGCGCGGCGCTCATCGTGGGGGAGGTCATACGGTCTTCTTCAGTTTGGGGTCGAGCAGGTCGCGCACGCCGTCGCCCAGCATCTGCAGCGACAGGGCCGTGAGCACAATGGCCACGCCGGGGGCAAAAATGGTCCAGAACGCCTTGTCGGCATAGTCCAGGCTGCCCGCAATCATGGTGCCCCAGGTGGGGATGTCGGGCGGCACGCCCACGCCCAGAAAGGACAGGCCCGCCTCGGCCAGGATGGCGTAGGCAAAGATGAACGTCACCTGTACCAGGATGGGCGACATCAGGTTGGGCAGGATGTGGCGCCACAGGATGAGGTGCGTGCGCACGCCCAGGGCGCGTGCTGCGTCCACAAACAGCAGTTCGCGCAGCACCAGCGTGGTGGCGCGCACCACGCGGGCCACGCGCGGGGTGTAGACGATGACCAGCGCCAGCATCACGTTCCATAGCGACACGCCCAGGATGGACACAAGGGCAATGCCCAGCAGGATGTCGGGGAAGGACATCATCGCGTCCACCAGGCGCATCAGCGGGGCGTCGAGCTTGCGGAAGAACCCTGCAAACATGCCCAGCAGCGTGCCCAGCAGCACGGCGCCCGCAGCGGTGACCAGGCCAATCAGCAGCGAATAGCGCGCGCCGTGCACGATGCGCAGCAACACATCGCGGCCCAGCTCGTCGGTGCCCGCCCAGTGCGTGCTCGAGGGCGCGCGCAGCCGCTCGCTGATGGACAGGGCATTGGGGTCCGCGTCGGACACCCAGGGGAAGACGACCGCAATGCTCGCCACCAGTGTTATCACGACGGCGGCGGCCAGCACCACCTTGCGGGCGAACAGTCGGCGCAGCACGGCCCGCAGGCGGTGCCAGAAGGAAGGGCTCGGGTTCATGGGGCTTCCAGGCGGATGCGGGGGTCCACCAGCGTGTACAGAAAGTCGATGGCCAGGTTGATGAAGACGTAGATGGCGGCAATCACCAAGAGCGTGCCCTGGATCACGGGGTAGTCGCGCCGCAGCACGGCCCGCACCACCAGGTTGCCCACGCCGGGCAGGTTGAAGACGGTTTCGGTCACCACGGTGCCACCGATCATCAGCGCCATGGTCAGCCCCAGCACGGTGACGATGGGCACCAGCGCATTGCGCAGCACATGCTTGACCATGATGGTGCCCTCGGGCAGGCCCTTGGCGCGGGCGGTGCGCACGTAGTCTTCGCCCAGGATGTCGAGCATGGAGGCGCGCGTGAAGCGGATGATGAGCGCTGAGTTGAGCAGCCCCAGCACCAGCGCGGGCAGCATGAGGTGCGACAGCCGCTCGCCCAGCGTGGCCGTGGGGTCGCCATAGCCCGAGGCCGGAAACCACCCCAACTTGACCGCAAACAGCTGAATCAGGATGAGGCCCAGCCAGAAGCTGGGCACACTCGCGCCCAGCATGGCCACGCCACTCACGGCCTGGTCGGTGGCGCTGCCGCGCCAGACGGCCGCCGCCATGCCGCAGGGCACGCCCACCAGCGCCGCGATGCCCACGGCAAACAGCGCCAGGAACAGCGTGGGCTCGGCCCGCTCCAGCAGGGCCTGGGCCACGGGGCGCTGCAGAAACAGCGAGTGCCCCAGGTTGCCCTGCAGCAGCTCGCCCACCCACAGCCCAAACTGCACAGGCAACGGCTTATCCAGACCGTACTGCGCGCGGGCCTGGGCAATGTCGGCGGCGGTGGCCTGGTCGCCCAGCAGCAGCGCCACGGGGTCGCCCGAGGCCAGCCGCGTGAGGCAGAACACCAGCACTGCCACCAGGGCCAGCACCACCACGGCGCCGCCCAGGCGCTTCAACAGAAATCGCATCATGGTGCTGTCTGCCCCTGCTTACTTGGCCAAGCCCGTGTTCCAGAAGAACGGCCAGATTGCGGGCGTGTAGCCCACGAGCTTGGCTGAGCGGGCCGACAAACCGTTGAACTTGCCCACCTCAATGAAGGGCACTTCGTCGTACACCACCTGCTGCACCTTGCCCCACAGCGCGCCACGCTTGGCGGGGTCCGTCGCTTGGTTGAATGCAGACAGCGCGGCCTTCTTGTCGGCCGAATCCCACCAGCCAGGCGCACCGTCGCCCAGCTGCGGGGGCGAGAGCATGGGCTCGGGGAACAGGCCCGAGTGGGTGAAGTACACGTCCCACAGCTTGGGGTCGTTGCGGCGCTGCACCAGCGTGGCCCAGTCCACCACCTGCAGTTCGGTCTTGAAGCCCGCCTTCTTGAGCTGCTCGGACATCACCAGCGCCATGTTGTAGTGGAACTCGTACTGGCGGCTGGCCATGATGCGCACGGGCTGGCCGCCGTAGCTGGCCTTGGCCGCCTGCTCTTTGGCGGCCTGCGGGTTGCGCTCGTTGTAGAGCTTGCTGCCCGCGTCCGAGTAATACGGCGTGCCCTTGGGGAAGAAGTTGGGCTCCACCACAAAGAAGCGGTTGTCGCCAAAGCCTGCGGCCAGCAGCTCGCCCGCGCCCACGGCGGTCTGCACCGCGCGGCGCAGGGGCTGCGAGGCCAGCACGCCTTCCTTGGTGTTGAACACGATGTACGGAAAGCCAAAGTTCTTGGTCACGATGGGCACCACGGCCGGGGCGCCTTTTTCGATGCGGCCAATGGCCTCCACCGGCAGCAGGTCGGCGTACTGGAACTGGCCCGAGAGCGCTCCTTCAACGCGCGTGTTGGCGCTGGGCACGGGCACGAAGCGCAGCTCGTCGAGCAGCGCCTCGCGCTTGCCGGCGTAGCCGCTGGCGGCTTCCTTGCGGCTGGCGTAGCCGTCAAAACGCACCAGCACGGTGAACTGGTCGGGGCGGCGTTCCTTGAACTGGTAGGGGCCGGTGCCGACGAAGTCTTTGAGCTGGGGCGCAATGCTCTCCTTGGCCATGATGGCGGCCATGCCGCTGGGCAGGGCCAGCTGGGCCAGCAGCGGCGCGTAAGGATTTTTCAGCTTCAGTTCCACCGCCAGTGCACCCTTGGCGGTGAGCGAGGCCACTTCCTTGCCCACGGCCTTGCCACGGGGGTTCAGCTCCATCCAGCGCTGTAGCGAGGCCACCACGTCGTCGGCCGTCATCTCGCGGCCGTTGTGGAACTTCACGCCCTTGCGCAGGGGGATGGTGTAGGCCAGCCCGTCCTTGGAGACGGTGGGCAGGCCCTCGGCCAGCATGGGGGCGATGGCCCAGTTGGCGTCGAAGGTGTACAGCGGCTCGTACACGTGCTGCATGATGGTGCCCACCAGGTCGGCGGTGCTCACCATGGGGTCCAGGCCCTGGGGCTCGCCCACCATGGCGAGGTTGGCGGCGCCGCCCTTGACTGGGGCGGTGGCGGCCGTTTGGGCCCAGCTGGCGCTGCAGGCCAGGGTGAGGGCTGCGGTCAGCGCCGCAGCACCCAGCAGCTTGCGGCGGCCCCGCAGTTCAGGCGTTGGCAGCGGATGCTGCACCAGGTTGGTTCCAGACGTTTGCATTGCACACCTCGAAGTAATAGGATTACACGAATAAGCACATTCGATGCCAGAATTGCGAACGAGATGGGCATTTCTGGAAGGAAGTGTGTAATATCTTTACTCAAAGGAGCGTTTTCCATGCCAGTAGAAACCCTCGGCCAAGCGCCGCTCGCGTCCGATCGCCTCGCACGCCCCCTCTCGCCCGCCACCCGTGCCGGCGACTTCGTTTTTGTCTCGGGCCAGGTGCCCACCGACGACCAGGGCCAGGTGGTGGTCGGCGGCATCGAGGCGCAGACGCGCCAGGTGTTCCAGCGCGTCAAGGACGCTTTGGCCCTGGCCGACTGCACCCTGGACGATGTGGCCAAGGTCAGCGTCTGGCTGGCCGATGCGCGGGACTTCGGCAGCTTCAACCGCGTGTACATGGAGTGTTTTGGGGACCACCGCCCCGCACGCTCCACCGTCGAATCGCGCCTGATGATCGACGCCAAGGTCGAGATCGACGTGACGGCCTACAAGCCGCGCGGCTGAGCCATGACCGCAGCCAAGCAAGCTGTGTGGGACGTGGTGGCGCTGGGCGAGGCGCTGGTGGAGTTCAACCAGACGCGTCCTGGCGAGCCGCAGTACCTGCAGGGCTTTGGGGGCGACACCAGCAACGCCGTGATCGCCGCCGCCCGCGCGGGCGCACGCACCGCATACCTTACCCGCCTGGGCAGCGATGCCTTTGGCCAGGCCCTGCTGGACCTGTGGGCGCGCGAGGGTGTGGACACCACGGCGGTAGAGCGCGACGCGCAGCACCCCACGGGCATCTACTTTGTGACGCATGGTGCGGCCGGGCACGAGTTCAGCTACCTGCGCGCGGGCTCGGCCGCCAGCCGCATGGCGCCTGCGTGGTTGCTGGATGCGCCCACAGCGGTGCTGCAGCAGTGCCACATCCTGCATGTGTCGGGTATCTCGCTGGCGGTGTCGGCCTCGGCCTGCGACACGGCCTTTGAGGCCATGCGCGTGGCGCGGGCCGCCGGTGCACGCGTGGCGTTCGACCCCAACCTGCGCCTCAAGCTCTGGCCGCTGGCACGGGCGCGGGCGTGCATCGCGCATGCGGTGTCGCTGTGCGACATCTTCCTGCCGGGGCTCGATGACATGGCCGCGCTGCTGGGCCTGAGCGATGCGGATGCGATTGCCGACTGGGGCCACGCGCAGGGCGCGGCCACGGTGGTCGTCAAGCTCGGGGCGGATGGCGTGCTGCTGAGCAGCGCCGACCCCGCCGTGCCGCGCCAGCGTGTGGCGGGCCGCAGTGTGGCGCTGGTGGATGCCACGGGGGCGGGTGATTGCTTTGATGGCAACCTGCTCGCGCGCCTGGCGCTGGGCGATGACCTGGCCGCCGCCGTGCGTTATGCCAACACGGCGGCATCGCTGGCCGTGCAGGGCTTTGGCGCCGTGGCGCCGCTGCCCACAGCGCAGCAGGTGCAGGCGCTGCTGTAACGCTGGGCCGCTGCGCCCACCCGTTCGGGCTGCGGCCTGCTGTCTGAACGGGTGGCGGTGGCGATTTTCTTCAGGCAAAATGGCCGTTGCCGCGCGACCATCATGCCTTTGCAGCTATTAAATTAGTAGTAAACGGGCCTGCGCCCGCTGTGCCGTGCCTCACACAGGCCGTGTGCGCATCAGCGTGCTCTTGCCAAACAGCGACTCCACCAGGTCCACCGCCAACACAGCGGTCTTGTTGCGCACGTCCAGCGCCGGGTTCAGCTCCACGATGTCGAGGGACGCCAGGCGGCCGCTGTCGGCAATCATCTCCATGCACAGCTGCGCCTCGCGGTAGGTGGGGCCGCCAGGCACGGTGGTGCCCACGCCAGGGGCAATGTCGGGGTCCAGAAAATCCACGTCAAAGCTCACATGCAGGTGGGTGTGGGTGTCCACGCCCGCCAGGGCCCGTTCCATCACCTGGCGCATGCCCACCTCGTCGATGGCGCGCATGTCAAACACTTCCAGGCCCTGTTCGTGCACAAAGCGTTTTTCGCCTGCGTCCACGCTGCGGATGCCGATCTGGCGGATCTGCTCGGGCCGCAGTGCCGGGCCACCGCCGGGCATGGCCGCCAGCTGCGTCAGTTCGGCCGGGCCAAAGCCGCACAGGCAGGCCACGGGCATGCCGTGCACGTTGCCGCTGGGGGTGAGTTCGCTGGTGTTGAAGTCGGCATGCGCGTCGAGCCACAGCACGCGCAGCTTCTTGCCGCTTTCTGCGCAGTGGCGGGCCACGGCGCTGATGCTGCCCAGGCCCAGGCTGTGGTCGCCGCCCAGCAGGATGGGCAGGTGGCCCAGCTGCAGCTCGGCATACACGGCGTCGTACACCAGCCGGTTCCACTGCGCCACCTCGGGCAGGTGGCGGTAGCCGTTCACCGGGGGCAACCAGGGGTTGGAGGGGCCGCCCAGGTTGCCCCGGTCAAACACCTGCAGCCCGTGCAGCTCCAGCGCCGCCTGCAGCCCCGCCACGCGCAGGGCCTCGGGGCCCATCGATGCGCCGCGCGCGCCCGCGCCGATGTCGGTGGGCGCGCCAATCAGGCTGGTGGGCTGGGCGCTGCGCAGGGTGTTGGGGGGCATGGTCAGGGCTTTCTGTGCGGGGTGGACAAGGGCAGCGGCCAGGCCGCAGCGCGGGCGGTGGCGCCCGGGCATTCTCGGGGCTTTGGGTGCCAATGAACAGTGCGCGGGCTGATCAGTCCGCCATGGCCTTTGTGCACTGTGTGGGTGCACACTGGCCATTTGCACAAAACCCGGCGGGGCAAGGCGATAAACTTTGCCGCATGCAAGTCGCCCTGGCCCAACTCTCATCGCATCTTCAACGGGGCCTGTCGCCGCTTTATGTATTGCACGGCGACGAACCCTTGCTGCAGCAAGAGGCCGCCGACGCCATCCGCGCCACGGCCCGCGCCCAGGGCTACACCGAACGCAGCAGCTACACCGTGGCCGGGGCGCACTTCGACTGGAGCGCCGTGCTGGCCGCCGGTGGCTCGCTCAGCCTGTTTGCCGACAAGCAGATCGTCGAGATCCGCATCCCCTCGGGCAAGCCCGGCAAGGACGGCAGCGTGGCCCTGCAACAAGTGGCCGAATCGGCCCGTGGCAACGACAGCACCCTTACTCTGGTGATGCTGCCGCGCCTGGACAAGGCCACCAAGACCGGCGCCTGGTTCGCCGCCCTCGAATCCAGCGGCACCTCCATCCAGATCGACCCCATCGAGCGCGGCATGCTGCCCCAGTGGATCGCCCAGCGCCTGGCCGCGCAGGGCCAGCGCGTGGTGGCGGGCGAGGAAGGGCAGCGCACGCTGCAGTTTTTTGCCGACCGCGTGGAAGGCAACCTGCTGGCCGCGCACCAGGAGATCCAGAAGCTCGCGCTGCTGCACCCGGCGGGCGAGCTGACCCAGGCCCAGGTCGAAGCCGCCGTGCTCAACGTGGCGCGCTACGACGTGTTCAAGCTGTCCGAATCCGTGCTCTCAGGCCACACCGCCCGCGTGCAGCGCATGCTCGACGGCCTGCAGGCCGAGGGCGAGGCCGAAGTGCTGGTGCACTGGGCCCTGGCCGAAGACATCCGCGCCCTGAAGCGCGTGAAAGACGCCATGAACGCCGGCCGCCCCCTGCCCATGGCCCTGCGCGAAAACCGCATCTGGGGCCCCAAGGAGCGCCTGTTCGAGCGCATCCTGCCCAAGGCCAGCGACGCCGCCCTGGCGCGCCTGCTGCAGTCGGCCCACACGGTGGACGGCATTGTCAAGGGCCTCAAGCAGCCCGACTGGCCGCAGGATGGCTGGCAGGCGCTGCAAAGGCTGGCACTGCAGGTGTGCCGGTTGACGCAGGCGGCGCGCTGAGGGCTCGGCGGCGAACAGGCTGCTGGCGCTTTTCTATCAAGCGCCATGTGCTATCAAAATGGGAATCTTTGGTCAGGCGGCTGCCAGTGCCGCGCGCGCCTTCTCCACCCACATCTGCAAATTCGCCACCAGATCCTTCTGGCTGAACGAGCAGCTTTCCTCCGAAAACAGCGCGCTCGATTCCAGCCGGTCCAGCAGGTTCAGCAATACCTCGCCGTAGCGCGGGGGCAGGGCGGCGAGCAGGGCCGTCTGCTGGCGGGCCAGGGTGCTCAGGGTGGCAGCGCTGTGGTCGCCGCGTTCAAAGGCCTGCAAGGCTTCGGTCAGGGTGGCGAGCTGGGCGGGGGCGGTGGTGGTCATGGCCAGGGATGTGCGAGTAGGGCAAGTCCGCAAGGGTAAAGCCAAGTGCGGCAAAATCGCCGGATGAACGCCCTCCACGTCGCTGAATACACGCATTCTCTCGGTCTCCAGGCAAAAACAGCCTCTGCGCTGATGGCCAAAGCGCCAGCAGCTATCAAAAACAAAGCACTCAAGGCGCTGGCCCGGCTGCTGCGCGAGAACGTGGATGCGCTGCAGATCGACAACGCCAAAGACCTGGAGCGTGCCCGTGCCGCCGGGCTGGCCGAGCCCATGGTGGACCGTCTCAAGCTCAGCCCCAAGGTGCTGGAGACCTGTGCCGAAGGCTGCGAGCAGCTGGCCGCCATGCCGGACATCATTGGCGAGATCCTGAGCATGAAGCAGCAGCCCAGCGGCATCCGTGTGGGGCAGATGCGCGTGCCGATCGGTGTGTTCGGCATGATCTACGAGAGCCGCCCCAACGTGACCATCGAGGCGGCCAGCCTCAGCATCAAGAGCGGCAACGCCTGCATCCTGCGTGGCGGCTCCGAGGCGATTGACTCGAACAAGGCGCTGGCCAAGCTGGTGCAGCAGGCGCTGGCCGAAGCCGGCCTGCCGCAGGACGCGGTGCAGCTGGTGCAGACCACCGACCGCGAGGCTGTGGGCCAGCTCATCGCCATGCCGCAGTTTGTGGATGTGATCATCCCGCGTGGTGGCAAGGGCCTGATCGAGCGCATCAGCCGCGATGCCAAGGTGCCCGTGATCAAGCACCTGGACGGCAACTGCCACACCTATGTGGACGACCCCTGCGACATCGCCATGGCGGTGAAGGTGGCTGACAACGCCAAGACCAACAAGTACAGCCCCTGCAACGCGAGCGAAGGCCTGCTGGTGGCGCGCGGTGTGGCGGCGGAGTTTTTGCCCAAGATCGGCGCGGTGTACGCCGCCAAGGGCGTGGAGATGCGGGGCTGCCCCGAGTCGCTGGCGATTCTGGCGGCTGTGCCCGCCGCGAAGCTGGTGCCCGCCACCGAGCAGGACTGGAGCGAGGAATACCTGGCGCCGATCATCAGCGTGAAGATCGTGGCAGGTGTGGACGAAGCCATTGCCCACATCAACCACTATTCCAGCCACCACACCGATGCCATCCTGACGACGAACCATGTCCATGCCCAGCGCTTCCTGCGCGAGGTGGATTCGGCCAGCGTGATGGTGAACGCGAGCACGCGGTTTGCCGATGGCTTCGAGTACGGCCTGGGCGCCGAAATCGGCATCAGCACCGACAAATTCCACGCGCGTGGGCCGGTGGGCATCGAGGGGCTGACCTCGCTCAAGTACGTGGTGCTGGGCGAGGGCGAGGTGCGGGGCTGATTTGCTATCTATTTGATAGCTATTGACGCATATCAGTCGCGCGCAGAGGCCCCATTTTTCTATGAAAATCATCATCCTCGGCGCGGGCCGTGTGGGCCAGAGCGTGGCAGACAGCCTGGTGTCGGAGCGCAACGACATCACGGTGATCGACACCGACGCCGCGCGCCTGCGCGACCTGGAGTCGCGCTTTGACCTGCGCGGGGTGGTGGGCAATGGCATCGAGCCCGCCGTGCTGGCCGAGGCGGGTGCCGAGGACACCGACCTGCTGATCGCCTGCGCCGCACAGGACGAGACCAACCTGGTGTGCTGCAAGATCGCGCAGCTGCTGTTCAACATCCCCAAACGCATTGCGCGCGTGCGCTCCGGCGGCTTTCAGGGCGACGACCGGCTGGTGGGGCCCGAGGGTTTTGCGGTGGACCGCATCATCTGCCCCGAAGAATCGCTCACCCGCTATATCGGCAAGCTCATCGACTACCCCGAGGCCATGCAGGTGCGTGAGTTTGCTGGCGGCCGCGCCTGCCTGGTGTCGGGCCGGGCCCGGCCGGGAGCGCCCATGGTGGGCCCCACGATTGGCGAGCTGCGCGAGCGCGCGCCCGAGATGGCGATGCGCATGGTGGCCATCTACCGCCGGTTTGCCGACGAGCCCGACCGCTTCATCGCCTGCGACGGCGCCACCCGCATCGAGCCGGGTGACGAGGTGTTTGTGCTGGCGGCGCACGAGCACATCGCCCAGGTGCTGGCGGCCCTGCACCGCCCGGCCTCGCAGCAGCCCCAGCCGGTGCGCCGCATCATGATTGCGGGCGGCGGGGGTGTGGGGCTGCGGCTGGCGCGGCAGCTGGCGCAGACACCGGGGCGTTTCCACACCAAGATCATCGAGGGCGATGCCGAGCGCTGCGTGGCGCTGGCGTCGGCGCTGCCGTCCGACGTGCTGGTGCTGCAGGGCGACACCACCGACGAGGACCTGCTGGGCGACGAGGGCATCGAGGAGGTGGACCTGTTCCTCGCACTCACCGACGATGACGAGGACAACATCATGTCCTGCCTGCTGGCCAAGCGCATGGGCGCAAGCCGCGTGCTGGCCCTCATCAACCGGCGCAGCTATGCCGACCTGATGCATGGCACACAGATCGACATTGCGCTGTCGCCCGCGCAGGCCATGCTGGGCGAGCTGCTGGCCTATGTGCGCCAGGGCGATGTGCAGGCGGTGCACAGCCTGCGCCGGGGCGTGGCCGAGGCGCTGGAGATCGTGGCGCGCGGCGACCGCAAGAGTTCGCGGGTGGTAGGGCGCAAGGTCAGCGACCTGCAGCTGCCGCGCGACGTGCACATCGGCCTGATCGTGCGCGGGCTGCCCGATGCCTCCGACCCCACGGGCGCAGCCACCGCCAGCCTGCGCGAGCCTGAGGTCATCATCCCGCGCAGCGCGACGGTGATCGAGAGCAATGACCATGTGGTGTTCTTCCTGCCCAACAAGCGGCTGGTGCGCGATGTGGAAAAGCTCTTCCGCGTGAGTGCAACTTTTTTCTGACGCCGGGCCAGCGAGCGACCCATGGTGGACATGTTTCCCGTGCTGCGGGTGCTGGGCATCCTGATCATGATCTTTGCGCTGACCATGGGGCTGCCGCTGGCGGTGTCGCTGTGGACGGGCGATGGCGTCTGGCATGTGTACCCGCTGTCCATGGGCGCCACGCTGCTGGCGGGCGCGTGGCTGTGGTGGCGGCTGCGGCTGTTCCGGCAGGAGCTGCAGCCGCGCCACGGTGTGATGCTGGTGTCGCTGGTGTGGGCGCTGCTGCCGCTGTCGGCCGCGCTGCCGCTGATGCTGGCGGGGCACTACACGGGGCACCCGCTGTCGTTCACGCATGCCTATTTCGAGGCCGTGTCAGGGCTCACCACCACGGGCTCTACCGTGCTCACCGGGCTGGATGCGCTGCCGGTGTCGGTCAATGTGTGGCGCACCTTTTTGCAGTGGATGGGCGGCATGGGCATCCTGATCCTGGCCGTGGCCGTGCTGCCGCTGCTGGGCGTGGGCGGCAGCCAGCTGTTCAAGGCCGAGGCGGCAGGGCCGCTGAAGGACACCAAGCTCACGCCGCGCATGACCGGCACGGCCAAGGGTCTGTGGGGCGTGTACGCGCTGTTTTCGGTGCTGTGTGGCCTGGCCTACTGGGCCGGGGGCATGGCGCCGCTGGATGCGCTGATGCACATGTTCACCACCGTGAGCCTGGGCGGGCTGTCGTCGCACGACCAGAGCTTTGGCTACTTCCAGTCGCCGCTGCTGGAGGCGATCTGCATCTTCTTCATGCTGGTGGCCAGCTGCAATTTTGCGCTGTACTTTGTGGCGTTTCGCAAGGGCCACTGGGGTGGCTTCTGGCGCGACCCGGAGCTGCGCGCCACGCTGTTTGCGCTCATCGGCGGCGGGCTGGTGGTGGCGCTGCTGCTGTGGGCCAAGGGGGTGTATGCACCGCTGGAGGCATTGCGCCACGGCATGTTCAACCTGGTGTCGCTGGCCACCACCACCGGCTATGCCACGGTGGACTACCTGGCCTGGCCGGTGTTTGCGCCCGTGTTCATGCTGCTGCTGTCGGGCGTGGCCACCAGTGCCGGATCGACGGGCGGCGGGATCAAGATGGTGCGCATGCTCATCCTGGCCAAGCAGGCGCGCCGCGAGATGAACCGCCTGGTGCACCCGCGCGCCGTGCAGCCGGTGTGCCTGGGGGGCGGCGTGGTGGACAACCGGGTGATCTTCTCGGTGCTGGCCTTCATGCTGGTCTATGGCGGCACGGTGTTCGGCCTGAGCATGGTGCTGCTGCTCACCGACCTGGATCCTGTGACCGCGTTCTCGGTGGTGCTGGCCAGCGTCAACTGCGCGGGCCCGGGCCTGGGCAGCGTGGGTCCCGCGTCCAACTACGCGGTGCTGACCGATTTCCAGATCTGGGTGTGCACACTGGCCATGCTGCTGGGGCGGCTGGAGATTCTGAGTTTCATGGCCTTGCTCACCCCCGCTTTCTGGCGCCGCTGACATTGCTTTTCGTGGCCGTGCCTTGCGAAACCGGAAGACGGCCCCAAATCCCTACAATTCGTCCGCAATTTGCTTCCCGAGGGCATCTATGGTTCCGCATCTCATCACGGCCCTCACGGGGCCGATCAACGAACTCGAACAGCGCGTTCTCGACTCGATGCCCGCCATCGAACGCTGGTTCCGTCTGGAATGGATGGAACACACGCCGCCGTTCTACACCTCGGTGGACATCCGCAATGCGGGCTTCAAGCTCGCGCCTGTGGACACCAACCTCTACCCCGGTGGCTGGAACAACCTGACCAAGGAGATGCTGCCCCTGGCCGTGCAGGCCGCCATGGCCGCCATCGAGAAGATCTGCCCCGAGGCGCGCAACCTCTTGATCATTCCGGAGAACCACACGCGCAACACCTTCTATCTGGCCAACGTGGTGCAGCTGCAGCGCATCTTCAACATGGCCGGCCTGAACGTGCGTGTGGGGTCCATCAGCCCCGAGATCAAGAAGCCCACGCTGATCGAGCTGCCCAACGGCGACACGGTGACGCTGGAGCCCGTGGTGCGCACCAAGCGCCGCCTGGGGCTCAAGGATTTCGACCCCTGCACCATCCTGCTCAACAACGACCTGTCGGCGGGCCCGCCAGGCATCCTGGAAGACATCCACGAGCAGTACCTGCTGCCCCCGCTGCATGCGGGCTGGAGCGTGCGTCGCAAGAGCACCCACTTCAAGAACTACGAAGAAGTGGCCAAGCGCTTCGGCAAGATGCTGGGCATCGACCCCTGGCTCATCAACCCCATGTACAGCCAGTGCGACGGTGTGGACTTTGCCGAAGACAAAGGCATGGACAAGCTGCAGACCACGGTGGATGCCTTGCTGACCAAGGTGCGCCGCAAGTACAAGGAATACGGCATCAACGAAAAGCCGTTCGTGATCGTCAAGGCCAACAACGGCACTTACGGCATGGGCATCATGACGGTGCGCGATGCCAAGGAGCTGGACGCGGTCAACCGCAAGACCAAGAACAAGATGGCCGTCATCAAGGACGGCCAGCCGGTCAATGACCTCATCATCCAGGAGGGCGTGCTGACCCAGGAGCGTGTGCACGAAGCCGTGGCCGAGCCCGTGGTCTACATGATGGACCGCTATGTGGTGGGTGGCTTCTACCGCATGCATGCCGAACGCGGGGTGGATGAGAACCTGAATGCGCCCGGTGCGAGCTTCGTACCCCTGGCCTTTGAGCACAGCACCCACATGCCGCAGCCCGGCGTGCGCCCCGGGGTGAGTGCGCCCAACCGCTTCTACATGTATGGCGTGGTGGCACGGCTGGCGATGCTGGCGGCCAGCTACGAGCTGGAGGCGACCAACCCCGACGCCGAGGTGTACGACTGAACGCGCCCCCTGAGTCGCTTCGCGCCTTCCCCCTCTCTCGCTGCGCGGGAAGGGGGCGCACCCGGTGGCCTGGCCAAGCCAATTCATGGCGCAGGGGCTCTATCCATCATGGCGGGTGAACGTCAAATGATGGCCTGCCACGCCCGCACCCGCCTGCCAAGGGGGGACAGCCAGGCCCAGTTGCTGCGTCGCAACATTGGGCGGATGCCTCCAGGCGCTTGATCTGGCGCAGGCGCACAATAGCGTTCCCAAAAGTAACAGAACCCCGGCGGCCCCGCGCATGCCGGGTGCGGTCAGTGCAAAGCTCCAAATCTTCGCTCGCAGCGCTCACGCTGGGCGCTATCGGTGTGGTGTATGGCGATATCGGCACCAGCGTGCTGTATGCCGTCAAAGAGGTGTTTGGCTCCGGCCATGTGCCTTTCACCCCGGACAACATCTACGGCATCCTCTCCATCTTCTTCTGGACGCTCACGGTCATCGTGTCGCTGAAGTACGTGGTGCTGGTGCTGCGCGCCGACAACCATGGCGAGGGCGGCCTGATCGCGATGCTGGCCCTGGCCTCGCAGGCCGTCAAGGACAAGCCCCGGCTGCGCGGCGTGCTGCTGGCGGTGGGAATTTTCGGCACCTCGCTGTTCTATGGCGACGGGGTCATCACCCCGGCCATCTCGGTGCTGTCGGCGGTGGAGGGGCTGGAGGTGGTCTCGCCCCACTTCAAGCAGTATGTGATCCCCATCACCCTGGTCGTGCTGTTCTGCCTGTTTGCCGTGCAAAAACGCGGCACCGGGGGCATCGGCAAGTTCTTCGGGCCCATCACCCTGGTGTGGTTCATCAGCCTGGCCTTGCTGGGGGTATCGCACATCGTGGGCCACCCCGAGATCCTCTGGGCGCTGAGCCCGCACCACGCGCTGGGCTTCATGTGGGCCAACCCGGGCACCAGCTTCATCATCCTGGGTGCGGTGGTGTTGTGCGTGACTGGTGCCGAGGCGCTGTACGCCGACCTGGGCCATTTTGGCAAGCGGCCCATCCGCCTGGCCTGGTTCACCGTGGCCATGCCGGCGCTCACGCTCAACTATTTTGGCCAGGGCGCCCTGCTGCTGGCCGAGCCCGAGGCGGTGAAGAACCCCTTCTACATGATGGCCCCCGACTGGGCGCTGATCCCGCTGGTGGTGCTGGCCACCATGGCCACAGTGATCGCCTCGCAGGCCCTGATCACCGGCGCCTTCAGCGTGACCAAGCAGGTCATCCAGCTGGGCTACCTGCCGCGCCTGAACATCCAGCACACCAGCGTGCGTGACACGGGGCAGATCTACATGCCGCTGGTGAACTGGGGGCTGTTTGCCGCCATCGTGCTGGCGGTGGTGATGTTCCGCTCGTCCAGCAACCTGGCCGCCGCCTACGGCATTGCCGTGACGCTGGACATGCTGATCACCACCACGCTCACCTTCTTCGTGATCCGCTACGGCTGGCGCTATCCGCTGGCGCTGTGTATTGCGGCCACGGGCTGCTTCTTTGTGGTGGACCTGGCGTTCTTCGCCTCCAACATGCTCAAGCTGTTCCAGGGCGGCTGGTTCCCGCTGCTGATCGGCGGCATCGTGTTCGCCTTCATGATGACCTGGAAGGAAGGGCGCCGCCTGCTCAACGACAAGCTGCGCGCCGATGCCATCGACCTGAAAGACTTCCTGGAGTCGGTGTTCATCAGCCCGCCCACGCGTGTGGACGGCACGGCCGTCTTCCTCACGGCCGAAACCGGCGCCGTGCCCAACGCGTTGCTGCACAACCTCAAGCACAACAAGGTGCTGCACCAGCAGAACCTGTTTGTCACGGTGCACAACCACGAAACCCCCTGGATCGGCCTGGACAAGCGCCTGCAGGTCGAGTCCCTGGGCCACGACTGCTGGCAGGTGGTGATCCACTACGGCTTCAAGAACGACCCCGATGTGCCGCGCGCCTTGGAGTTGCTCCGCGGCCGGGGCTGCGAGCTGGAGGCCATGACCACCAGCTACTTCCTCTCGCGCGACACGGTCATCCCCACCATGGGTGGCGGCATGGCGCCCTGGCGCGAAAAGCTGTTTGCCCAGATGCACCACAACGCCAGCGGCGCAGCGGACTTCCTGCACCTGCCCAACAACGCGGTGGTGGAGCTGGGGTCCAAGATCGAGATCTGAGCGGATTTTTTTGAGGTTTTTTGGCCTCTTGCGCGCGACCATCAAGCCAAGTTTGCTATTAAATATGTAGCAAATTGGCGTTTGGCGCTGAGGGCGGGCCCTCGCGCAGGCGGCTGCGGGGGCGCAGTGCCAGAATCCAGCCCATGCAATTTTTCAAAGACCTGAGCCTCTCGACCTTTGTCGCGGGGTTCGTGGCGGTGCTCGTGGGTTTCACCAGCTCGGTGGCCATCGTGTTCCAGGCGGCGCAGGCGTTTGGCGCCACGCCCGCCCAGGTCACCTCGTGGATGTGGGCGCTGGGCCTGGGCATGGGCCTGTGTTCGCTGGTCCCCTCATTGATTCTGCGGCAGCCTGTCATGGTGGCCTGGTCCACCCCCGGCGCCGCTGTGCTGGCCACGGCCGGGTTGGCCGGGGGCTTCAGCATGGGCGAGGCCGTGGGGGCCTTTATGGTGAGTGCGGTGCTCATTACCCTGGCGGGTGTCACGCGCTGGTTCGAGCGCGTGATGAACCGCATCCCGATGGAGATCGCCGCTGCCTTGCTGGCCGGTGTGCTGGCGCGGTTCGGCCTGCAGGCATTTGCGGCGGCCCAGACGGCGCTGCCGCTGGTGCTGCTCATGCTGCTGGTGTATCTGGTCAGCCGCCGCTGGCTGGCGCGGTATGCCGTGGTCATCACTCTGGTGGTGGCCGTGGCGTATGTGGCGGCCTGCGGGCAAATGGCCTGGTCGGCGGTGCAGCTGGAGCTGGCCCTGCCGGTGTTCATGGCGCCGGAGTTCAGCGTGGCCGCCCTGGTCAGCCTGGCGATCCCGCTGTTTGTGGTCACCATGGCCTCGCAGAACCTGCCGGGCGTGGCGGTGATCCGCGCGTCAGGCTACGACCTGCCGGTGTCCCGCCTTATCACCCTCACCGGGCTGGCCGCCCTGGTCCTGGCACCGTTTGGCGCCTTTGCACTGAACTTCAGTGCCATCACCGCCGCCATGTGCATGGGGCCGGAGGCGCATGAAGACCGCAGCCGCCGTTACACCGCTGCCGTGTGCTGTGGCGCGCTGTATGTGGCCATCGGGCTGTTTGGCGCGGTCATCACCGGGCTGCTGACGGCGTTCCCCAAGGAACTGGTCGTCGCCATTGCGGGGCTGGCGCTGCTGGGCACCATCGGCAACGGCCTGGCCGCTGCCTTGCGGGACGAATCCCACCGGGAGGCTGCGCTCATCACCTTCCTGGTCACGCTCAGCGGTGTGGTGGTGGCCGGTGTGGGGTCGGCCTTCTGGGGCGTGGTCGCCGGCAGCATTGCCTTATTTGTGCAACAGTACAGGCGTTCGCAGGCGGGGCTTGCCTAGTCTCGTTCGCTGCCCGGGCCGCTGGCCCCATCCACTTTTCCGATCCGACACCATGAAACTGCTTTTCATTGCCGACCCGCTGCACAGCTTCAAGATCTACAAGGACACCACCTTTGCCATGATGCGCGAGGCGCAGCGGCGCGGTCACACCCTGGCGGTGTGCGAGCCGCAGCATGTCACCTGGCAGCGGGGCGGCAAGGTGACGGCCCGGGTCCGGGACATCCGTCTCACGGGGGATGCGGAGCACTGGTATGACGCCCAGCCGGGGCGCAGCGCTGTGCTTGCAGACTTCGACGCGGTGCTCATGCGCAAGGACCCGCCCTTCGACAGCGAATACTTCTACGCCACCCACATGCTGGAGCAGGCCGAGCGCGAAGGCGCCAAGGTGTTCAACAAGCCCCGGGCCCTGCGGGACCACCCGGAAAAGCTGGCGATCATGGAGTTTCCCCAGTTCATCGGCCCCACCCTGGTCACGCGTGATGCGACAGACATCCAGCGCTTTCATGCCGAGCACCAGGACATCATCCTCAAACCGCTGGACGGCATGGGTGGCATGGGCATCTTCCGCGTCGGCCCCGATGGCCTGAACCTGGGCAGCATCACCGAAACCCTCAACCGCCATGGCGCGCAGAGCGTGATGGTGCAGAAGTTCCTGCCCGAGATCGTTGATGGCGACAAGCGTGTGCTCATCATCGGCGGCAGGCCCGTGCCTTTCTGCCTGGCCCGCATCCCGCAAGGCAGCGAAGTGCGTGGCAACCTCGCGGCGGGTGGCAAGGGCGTGGCCCGGCCCTTGTCAGCACGCGACCGTGAGATCGGAGAGGCCTTGGGCCCCATCCTGCTGGAGCGGGGGCTGTTGCTGGCGGGGGTGGACGTGATCGGCGACTGCGTCACCGAGATCAATGTGACCAGCCCCACCTGCTTCCAGGAGATCTTCGATCAGACGGGCTGCGATGTCGCCTTCCTGTTTGTGGATGCGCTCGAAGCCGCTGTTGCAGCCTGCCAGGGCTGAGTCGCCTGAATCCGACCAAACTCTTCCCAACCCACTTCAACCCGTGCTATAGTCGAGGGCTTCGCTTCTGAAGCACTTGCCCGAACGATGTAGTTGTTTGGTGCTGTGTTCGGTGGCTGGC
>NZ_JBWKZU010000044.1:0-46002 GCF_059424825.1 Acidovorax sp. GW101-11A03
GATGAATACAGCGTGGCCTTGGCCAAGGCATCGCGACCCACGCGCGGGCTCAGTTGGCGCACGGCATTGGTCTCGGCGTGGCCGGTGCAGTCGCCGGTCTCGGTGGTGTTGCAGTAGGCCTCGGCGAGCAGGCGCCCTTCGGCACTGATGACCACCGCACCAAACGGACGGTTGCCGCGTGCGCGGGCGGTGCACGACCAGGCAATGGCCTGGCGCAGGTAGGTGCCGTCGGTGTCGTTGATGGGGGTGGGGTCGTCAAAGCTGGCCGGGGGTGCAGACATGAGCGCGTGCATGGTGTAGGTGTCTCCGTCGATGGTGGGTGGTTGGCTGTCGTTGTGCAACGCCGGACTGTCTGCACGCCCGCCGTTGTGGTGCAGGGCGCTATGCATTTGGCATGCCAATCACAATCAGTGACATGTGTGCATGGCTTTGGACGCGCTGTGCACAAGCGCTCTGACTTTGCGCGGGCACACGCGCAAGGCGCTGTGGGCATTCTTCTTGCATCGCTATTGGCAAGAGTAGAAGCGTTCACTGCATCGCCCCATGCAACCCTGTACGAGGCGATGCCAGTCGGAAATTGCTCTTGAAGCCCGCTGTGCGCACAGCGGTGTGCGTTGGCACACCGTGGCTTCAAGGGTTGAACGGCCGGCCGCAGCAGGCGGTGCCAAACGCTCATGAAGCACTCAGCGGGAGGGCCTTTCTTCCTTCCACTTGTCTTCAGGAGAACTGCATGACCACCACTGCCACCTACGACCTCGCCGAGCTGCAAAAAGAAACGCGTATGGGCGCGATGGGCTCGGAAACCGCAAGCCGCGAGATCCGCCGCATCGACCTCAGCCACTTTGCGCAGCGCAAGACCGAGATTGCCGACCAGCTGTGGGACGCCGCCGTCGATGTCGGCTTTTTCCAGATCGTGAACCACGGCATTGACCTGGCCGAGGTGCACAACGCCTTCGCGATGACCGAGCGCTTCTTTGCGCTGCCCGACGCCGTGAAGGCGCAGTACCCGCTCAAGAAGGCGCTCAACGTGGGCTGGGAGAGTCGCGCGCAGGTGCGCCCCTCCACCGGCACACCGGACCAGAAGGAGTCGTACCAGATCACCCGCCCGCACATGGCGGGTCTGTGGCCCACCGACGAGGAGCTGGCGGGCTTTCAGGCCACCATGCTCGCCTTCGAAGGCCAGTGCTGGCAGGTGGCCATGCAGGTGCTGTCGTGCTTTGCGTGGAAGCTCGGGTTTGACGAGGCCTTCTTTGCCCGTGCGCACGACCCTGCGCAGGCCAGCTACCAAAGCACCTTGCGCCTGCTGCACTACTTTGCGACCCCGCCCGAGCAACAAGCCAGCCTGGGCCTGTGGCGCGCGGGGGCACATACCGACTTTGATTGCCTGACCCTGCTCTTTCAGCGCCAGGGCCAGGGCGGTTTGCAGGTGTGCCCAGGCAAGGAGATGGACACCCAGGCCTGGACCTCGGTGGAGCCCGACGAGCAGGCCATCACCTGCAACATCGGGGACATGCTGATGCGCTGGAGCGACGACCAGCTGCCCAGCAATTTCCACCGTGTGAAGAACCCTTTGCCGGGCGAGTACATGGGGCCGCGCTACAGCATCGCCTTCTTCGCCCAGGCCAACCGCGACGCCATCATCGAAGGGCCGGGCAAGAAGTACCCCGCGATTGCGGCAGGTGACTACCTGAACCAGCGGGTGGCGGCGAACTTCAAGGCGTATTGACGGTGTAGCGACGGCACGCTGGTTGCCAGGTCGCTGTGTGGCCTACAGCCAGGGCTTGAGCCAACCCAGCCCGTCGCTGGTGGCGTGCGCTGCCCCCCCGCGCGCGGGGCGGTATTCGCAGCCAATCCAGCCGTCGTAGCCTAGGCTGTCCAGTAGCTTGAACAAGTAGGTGTAGTTCAGCTCGCCCACATCAGGCTCGTGGCGCTCGGGCACACCGGCAATCTGGAAGTGGCCGACGTTGCCCGTGGGCAGGTATTGGCGCACCTTCATGGCCAGGTCGCCTTCCACGATCTGGCAGTGGTACAGGTCCATCTGCACCTTCACGTTGCTGGCACCGATCTCGGCAATCAGCGCATGGGCCTCGTCCTGGCGGCTCAGGAAGAAGCCGGGCATGTCGCGGCCGTTGATGGGCTCCAGCAGGATCTGGATGCCGTGCGGCGCAGCCTGTTCGGCGGCATAACGCACGTTAGCGATGTAGGTGGCGCGCACGGTGGCCGCGTCCGCACCCTGGGGCACCAGCCCGGCCATCACGTGGATGCGGGGGCATTGCAGGGCCTGGGCGTATTCGATGGCTTTGGCAATGCCTTCACGGAACTCGGCCTCGCGCCCGGGCAGGCAGGCCAGCCCGCGCTCGCCCGCGTCCCAGTTGCCGGGCGGGGCGTTGAACAGCACCTGCTGCAGGCCGTTGGCTTGCAGGCGTTGGGCCAACTCTTGGGCTGGGTAGGCGTAGGGAAAGAGGTATTCCACGGCCTTGAAGCCATCACGCGCAGCGGCGGCAAAACGGTCGAGAAAGTCCACGTCGTTGTAGAGCATGGACAGGTTGGCAGCGAAGCGGGGCATGAAAGATTCCTGAGAAAAAAGCGGTCAGCGGCGCGGTGCGCTGGTGAGCACCTGCGCCAGCCGGTCTTGGTAAAAGCGCGCCAGGCCTACCGTGCTGTGGCCGAGGGTGTCGGCGCTGGCAGGGATCACGTAGGCTTGGGCGTGCGGGATGCGGGCGATGGCTTTGTCCAGCACGCCCAGCTCGGGTGGGTTGCGCTCATCGTCTGCCGAGTTGATGGCCAGCACGCGCGCGGTGATGCGTTCCAGCCCGGGCTCGGGGTCGTAGTCGCGCGATGCTTCCCACTGGTAGATGTGGTCGTTGGCATCGCCACGGAAAGGGGCCTTGAGGCGTTGCTCCACCAGCGCATCGGCCGCAGCGCGGTTGGGGGCCAGCTTTTGCAAGCCTTGATTGCCCCCGTTCGTGCCGGTGCCAAAGAACACCGATGCAAACTGCAGGCTGCGGGGCTGGCGGGTGTAGTTGCCGCCTTGCCATTCGGGGTCGTTGCGGATGGCTTCGACCAGCAGGCGGCGCATCATCCAGTTGCGGCCCGACATGGTGGTGGGCAGCGAGGCCATGGGTACGGCAATGTCCATGAAGTTGGGGTAGCGCTGGGCCCATACCCAGGTGTGCATGCCGCCCATGGAGTTGCCAATGATGGCGCGCACATGGCGCAGGCCCAGGTGCTCGGTCAGAAGGCGGTATTGGGCCTGCACCATGTCGTCATAGTTGTAGGCTGGAAAGGCGGCGCGCAGGCCGTCTGAGGGTTTGCTGGAGCGGCCGGTGCCGATGGCGTCTGGCAGGATGATGAAGTGCTTGCGTGCATCCAGCAGTTGGCCGGGGCCAAACAGCGTGCCTGCAAAACCGGGGGTGAGCATGCTTTCTGCCGAGCCATTGGTGCCATGCAGCACCAGCACGGGCTCTCCAGTGGGCTCGCCCACGGTGGAGTAGGCCAGCTTGAGTTCGGGCAAGGTCTGGCCGGTGTGGAAGCGGAAGTCTTTGACAACCCATTCCCCATGCTTGGGGGCGGGGTAGTCCGCAGCCGATGCGCCGCCTGTGGCCAGCACGCCCAGCAGCACGGGGGCAAAGGCTTTGCGCCAGAAAGAAAGGGTCATGGTTTGTCTCCTTGTGTGTGTTCTTTCGTCCCCCGCGCCATGGGCGCAGCCCGCCCGTTACCAGTGGGCACCAAAGCTCTGGCGCAGCTCTTCAATCTGGGGCTCGGTCAGCGGCGTGGGGCGGGGCTGGCACAGCAGCCACAGGCGTGCGGTTTCTTCCAGCTCTTCCAGTACGGCCATGGCGGCGGCAGGTGTGTCGTGCCACACGTTGGGCCCCAGGCGCGCCAGCATCACCGCGCGCACAGGGCTGCCCTGTGTGGCATAGAGGGTGATGGTCTGCGCCACCAGCGTTGCCGCTGCGGCATCACCGGGGCGGTGGTAGGGGATGTGCGGCACGCGGCCCACCTTCATGACGAAGTAGGGCGTGATGGGCGGCAGCAATTGCGCATCCGGTGCCAGTTGCCCATCTGCAGCGGTGTCGGCCTGCAGCGAGCAGGCCACCAGATGCGTGCTGTGCGTATGGATCACGCAGCGCGCGGGGGCTGCTGTCGATGCCGACGCTTCGTAAATCTGCCGGTGCAGCGTTATGGTCTTGCTGGCCCGGTCGCCCGCCACCTGCTGGCCCAGGGCGTCCAGGTGCGCCAGCCGCTCGGGCTGCAGGGTGCCCAGGCAGGCATCGGTGGGGGTGATGAGGTAGCCGTCGGCCAGGCGCACACTGATGTTGCCGGCGGTGGCGTGCACATAGCCCCGCTCAAACAGGCTGCGGCCCACGCGGCAGATCTCGTCGCGGGCCTGGCTCTCGTCCATGAAGGCGGGGGTAGAGGTCATCCCTGCAATTGTGCAAAAGCCTTGGTGAAGAAGTCGGTGCTGCCAAAATTGCCCGACTTCAGCGTGATGTGCAGCCCGTCCTTGGCGTCGGGGGCCACCGCATGGCACCACGGCACGCCGGGGTCGATCTGCGCGCCAATGCGCATTTGCGTGATGCCCAGGGTCTGCACGCAGGCGCCGGATGTTTCACCGCCCGCCGTGATGAGCTGGCGCACACCGCGTTGCACCAGGCCACGGGCAATGGCTGCAATGGTGTCTTCCACCATGGCCCCAGCTTTCTCGGAACCCAGCTTGCCCTGAATGGCGCGTACGGCTGAGGGTTCGGCGGTGGAGTACACCAGCACCGGGCCTTGGCCGAGGTGGCCTTCGGCCCAGGCCAGCGCTTCGGCGGCTACGTCCACGCCTGCCGCAATGCGCAGTGGGTCGATGGCCAGGGCGGGCTTGCCTGCCTTGATGAAATCCATCACCTGCTGGTTGGTGGCTACCGAGCAACTGCCCGACACGATGGCCTGCAGCCCTTGCGCCGCAGGCAGGCGGGCGGCCTCGTTGCTGGGGGCCACGCCAAAGTTGCCCGGCAGGCCAATGGCCACGCCTGAGCCTGCAGTGACCAGTGGCATGCCCTTGAGGGCCGGGCCCAGGCGCAGCAGGTCGGCGTTCGACACTGCATCGACCACAGCCATGCGCACGCCATCGGCCTTGAGCTGGTCGATGCGCGCACGGATAGCGGCCTCGCCCTGCGCGACCACGCTGTGGTCAATCAGGCCCACGCGGCTTTCGGTCTGCGCCTGCAGCACGCGCACCAGATTGGGGTCGGTCATGGGTGTGAGCGGGTGGTTCTGCATGCCGCTCTCGCTGAGCAGCACATCGCCCACAAACAGGTAGCCCTTGAACACGGTGCGCTTGTTGTCGGGGAAGGCGGGCGTGGCGATGGTGAAGTCGGTGCCCAGGGCCTGCATCAGCGCATCGGTCACGGGGCCGATGTTGCCATCGGCCGTGCTGTCAAAGGTGGAGCAGTACTTGAAGTAGATCTGCTCGGCGCCTTGCGCTTTCAGCCATTGCAGCGCCTCAAGCGACTGGGCAATCGCTTCGTCTTTTGGAATGGTGCGCGACTTGAGCGCGACCACAATGGCGTCTGCCTCGGCGTCGAGCGGTGCGGTGGGCACGCCCATGGCCTGCACCACGCGCATGCCTGCGCGCACCAGGTTGTTGGCCAGGTCGGTCGCGCCGGTGAAGTCGTCGGCAATGCAGCCCAGCAGTGCGCGTGTCATGCCTTTTTCTCCTTGCCTTCGGGCAGGGTGATACCCGGGAAGATCTTGATCACGGCGCTGTCGTCTTCCTTGGCAAAGCCAGCGGTGGACGCTTGCATGAACATCTGGTGCGCGGTGGCAGCCAGCGGCAGAGGGAATTTGCTGGCGCGTGCGGTGTCCAGCACCAGGCCCAGGTCCTTCACGAAGATGTCCACTGCCGACAGCGGCGTGTAGTCGCCCGCTAGCACATGGGCCATGCGGTTTTCAAACATCCAGCTGTTGCCCGCGCTGTTCGTGATCACTTCATACAAGGCGCTGGCTTCCACGCCCTCGCGCAGGCCCAGTGCCATGGCTTCGGCGGCCACGGCAATATGCACACCCGCCAGCAGCTGGTTGATGATCTTGACCTTGCTGCCCGCGCCCGCCTTGTCGCCCAGGCGGTACACCTTTCCGGCCATGCCGTCGAGCACGGCGCCCGCAGCGGCATAGGCCTCGGGCTTGGCCGAGGTCATCATGGTCATCTGGCCTGAAGCAGCTTTGGCTGCGCCGCCGGAGATGGGCGCGTCCACATAGTGCAGGCCCAGGGCGTTGAGGCGCGCTTCCTGCGCCACCGACCAGTTGGGGTCCACGGTGGAGCACATCACAAAGGTGCTGCCGGGGCGCATGGTGCTGGCTGCACCGCCCTTGCCGTCGTCGCCAAACAGCACGCTCTCGGTCTGCGCGGCGTTGACCACCACCGACACCACTACATCACTCACCGCCGCCAATGCAGCGGTGGTGGCGTGGGCCGTGCCGCCGCCGGCCACAAAGGCATCGGCCACGCCGGGGCGCACGTCGCACACGTGGATGGTGAAACCGTTGTTGCGCAGGGTCTTGGCAATGCCGGCGCCCATGGCGCCCAGGCCGATGATGCCGACGGTGGGTTTTGTCATGTTGTCAGTCCTTCAATGAAATTCAAAAGAGGGCGCTCAGGCCACCAGCACCCAAAGCAAGGCCGTGAGTGCAAAACCCGCCAGGCCCAGTACCGTGGTCAGCACGGTCCAGGTGCGCAGGCCATCACCCACGCTCAGGCCCAGGTAGCGGGTCACGATCCAGAAGCCCGAATCGTTGACGTGCGACAGGCCCAGGCTGCCAAAGCCAATGGCAACCGTGAGCAGCGCCACTTGCAAGGGGGAATACCCGCCACCGGCCATCGCATCGGCCAGCAGGCCGCAGGTGGTGATGATGGCCACGGTGGCTGAACCCTGGGCGGCGCGCAGGGCCAGAGAGATGATGAACGCCAGCAGGATCAGGGGCAGGTGCGTGGCCGTGAGGCTCTGCGACAGCGCCGCACCAATGCCGCTGGCCGTGAGTACCTTGGCAAACACGCCGCCAGCACCCGTCACCAGGATCACGGTGGCGGCCGGGGGCAGGGCGGATTCCATAATGGCGTTGGTGCGTTCACGGTTCCAGCCCTGGTTGCGGCCCAGCAGAAACATCGCCAGGCCCACGGCCACCATCAGCGCAAAGATGGGCGAGCCGATGAAGCCCAGCACGTTGCGCAGGCTGTCGCCCTTGGGCAGTAGGGTGGCGCCGGTGGTGCCTGCCATGATGAGGGCCAGTGGGATCAGGATGAGCGCCATGATCGTGCCCACGCCCGGTGCGCTGCGGGCCTTGGACGCGGTGCTGTCTTCGCTGCTGCCAAAGGCCGCAAACTGCTCTGCCGTGGTGGGCAGCAGGGGGTAGCCCTTGCGGTTGAGCCAGCCTGCTACGACCTGCGACAACGCCGCCAGCGGGATGCAGATGGCCAGGCCAATGATGGTGATCCAGCCGATGTCACCCTTGACGATGGCTGCCCCGCCGACGATGCCGGGGTGCGGTGGCACCACCACGTGCGCGGCCAGCATGATGCCCGCCACGGGCAGGCCGAACTTGATGGGGTTGACACCCGCCGCCTTGCAAAAGCCGTAGACGATGGGCACCAGGATGATGAAGCCCACATCAAAAAACACCGGGATGGCCAGCACCAGCGCGGCGGCCGTGAGTGCCATGGGCACCCGTGTGGGGCCCAGCAGCTGCGTGAAGCGGTTGGCCAGGCTGGCCGCACCGCCCGAGACCTCGATCATGCGCCCCAGCATGGAGCCCAGCGCCACCAGGATGGCGACCGAACCCAGCGTGCCGCCCATGCCCGCAATCAGCGTGCTGATGATGTCGCCAATGGGCATGCCGGTGGCAAACGCCACCAGAAAGCTCACCAGCATCATCGCCACGAAGGCGTGGACCTGCCAGCGGATGATGAGCAACAGGAGCAGGGCAATGCTGCCGGCGCCGATGCCGAGAAGTGCGAGGGTGGACATGAACGGGGTATCTCCGGGATGGAAGGGGACAGGCCCAGGCAGCCCAAAAAAACCAGGCCCTGGGACGGCCTGGTTTTGGTGCCTGGTTGCACCTTGGTTGGTGTGTTTATATGGTTATCATACAAATTATTGCGCACCATTTTGGTTCGGGTTAACCCGCATGCACGGACTAGAGAGGCGGGTTGGGCGGCGCTATTTGAAGGTTTTTTGGCCCTCTGCGCGCAACTGGTAAGCGATGTAAGCTATCAATTTAATAGCTTTTTGCGGGGAAAAGCATCCTCTGATCCGCCTGCGCAACGGCCGTGTGCTGCGGGAGCCGGGTCTCCGCCGGGTTCAGAACACCAGCGGCGTGGATGCCGCCACCAGCGGCTGGGCCAGCCGCGCGCCGTCCTGGGCCCAGAACGACAGGTCGGCCTGCTCGATGCGGGCCAGTGCATTCTTCATGTGCTGCGCCGCAGCGGCGCGTGCGGCCACCGGGTCACCCGCCTCGATGGCGCGCACGATCTGCGTGTGTTCGTGGGTCACGGCGTCGGCAAAGTCCTCGCGCCGTGCCTCGTTGGCGCGGGTCACGCGGGTCGCGCCTTTCAGGAACTGGGCGAGGTAGTCCAGCGTGCTGATCATGAAAGGGTTGCCCGCTGCCTGCGCAATGGCGCGGTGGAACAGCACGTCTTCCTCCACCCCGTCGTGGCCCGCGCGCACGGCATCGGCAATGCGCTGCATGGCGGCGCGGATGGCGACAATGTCTTCATCGGTGCGGCGCAGGGCTGCCAGCTCGGCCACCTCAGCTTCGAGCGCTCGGCGCACTTCCACAATCTGCATCACCGCCTCGCGAGATGCCGCAAGGGGCACATCAAACTGCAGCGGTTCGATGCCCGGCGCCAGCACATACAAGCCGCTGCCCTGCCGCGAGTCCACCAGCCCCAACGACTTGAGGCGCGAGATCGCCTCGCGCACCACTGTGCGGCTGACCTGAAACTGCTGCGCCAGCACGGCCTCGGTAGGCAGCTTTTGCGCAGCCTGGATGCGGCCCGCGCGGATCTCTGCCTCCAGCGCACTGGCCACCTGGTCGGAGAGCTTGGCGCTGGGTTTGACGGCGGAGAACGGCGAAGACATGGAATGGGTGGGGCGGGCAGTGTGGGGCGTGAACGCGTTGTCGGGTGATGCGGGCAGGCTTTGGGCGCAGTGGACTTTACCCGAAGGGGGCTGTGTCGGAAGGGTTTGTTGGCTGCTCTACTTGGGTGCCAGGCAGGAGTCGTCCAGCTTGGCCAGGCCCGCCAGCTTTTGCAGCCGGCTGCGGTTGTCCAGGCAGGCCTGGTACTGCGCCTCGGCCGCTTTCTGCTGGGCCTGCGTCGCCGCCTTGGCGCGTTCGGCCTGCATCTGGGCCACGCGCTCGCGGATCTGCGGCATCACGGCCAGCGCGGCCTTTTCGCCTTCCACGATGGCATTGGCGCGCTGGCTGAAGTCGGCGGCACCAATGTCCAGCACCTGCGGGCGGACGATCACGTCGGCGCGCGCCAGCTCGGCCTGGCCCAGCTTCTGGCCCATGATGGCAATCGACTGGTTGAGCGCGCCCAGCATATTGCCCGGCGTCTGGCCCCGGGCCTTGTTGGAGATGTCCACGGCAATCACGATGTCGGCACCCAGCTGGCGTGCGGCATCCACCGGCACGGGGCTCACGATGCCGCCATCTACGAAGTGGTATTTGCCAATCGTGACGGGCTGGAACACGCCCGGCACGCTGCTCGATGCGCGCACGGCCTGACCGGTGTTGCCGCGTGCAAATACGGTGCGCTCACCGTCTTCCAGCCGCGTGGCGACGACCACAAAGGGCTTGGCCATCTGCTCCAGCGGTTTGCGGCGCACCTGCTCGTTCACATAGTCTTCCAGCTTCTGCCCCAGTACCAGGCCGCCGGACGAGAGCTGCAGGTCGCGGATCTTGGCTTCGTCCAGCGCCACGGCCTTTTCCTGCATCTCAAAGGCATTCATGCCGCTGGCATACAGCGCGCCGACCACGCTGCCTGCGCTGGTGCCCGAGACCACGGCGGGTGCCAGGCCATTGGCCTCCAGCATCTTGATCACACCGATGTGCGCAAACCCCTTGGCCGCACCGCCACCCAGGGCGATGCCAATGCGGATGGGGGGCGTGGTGGATGGGGTCGCTGCGACTGGTGTGGCGTCACCCGCCGCTGGCTGGGTGGGCGCGGTGCCGCCGCATGCGGCCAGACCTGCTGCGGCCCCAAGGGCCAGAAGGCGCAAAAGAATGGTCAAGCGCATGCCGGGTGATCCTGCTGTCGTCCAAACGGGGCGCGCAGTATAGCGGTAGGGTGCCTGCGGCCAACGTTGTGGGGGTGATTGTTCCTAAAAAAGGAGCGGTATGCGATTTGTGGGCGGGCGGTGGGGCCGTTTATTGCCAGAAATCGCGATGTAGGCCGGTTATCTCGTCCTGCAGTGCGGACACGGGGCCCATCACCTCGATGGGGCGCTGGCCGCTCGCAAACACCGTGCGGCAAGGCAGGGCCAGTGTGGGGTTGTCGGGGTGGTCGCCCGTCAGGGCGAGCAGGGCGGTTTCCTCGGCGCCATACAGCACACGGCCAATGCCCGCCCAGTAGATGGTGCCCGCACACATGGCGCAGGGCTCGAAGGTGGTGACCAGCGTGCACTGGGCCAGGTAGGCGCCGGGGTAGTTGGTCGCCGCCGTGCGCGCCAGCGTGCTCTCGGCATGGTTCACCGTGTCGATATTGCCCTGCTCGGCCAGCACCGTCTCGCCATCGGGCGCCACCAGCAGCGCGCCGAAGGGATGGCGGCCCATGTCCTTGGCGCGTTGGGCCACGGCGTTGGCGCGGCGCAGCAGTGTGGCTGCCTGGGCTTCGCTCAACGCCGTCGGGTTATTCACCTTGAGAACCCCGGTGCGCCCAGCCCGTGGTGCGTTTTTCGATCCAGCTGAACAGCTCGTACATCACCATGGCCATGGCGCCCACCACCATCAGGCCCGCAAACGCCAGGCCCATCTGCATCGATGAGCCCGCGCTGATCAGCAGGTAGCCGATGCCTTCGTTCGCAGCGGTCATCTCCGACACGGTGGTGCCCACAAAGGCCAGCGTGATGGCCACCTTGAGCGAGCCGTAGAAGTACGGCATGGAGCGGGGCAGGCCTACCTTGGTCAGCACGTCCCAGCGCTTGGCGCCCAGCACGCGCAGCACGTCTTCCAGCTCGGGCTCCAGCGTGGCAAGGCCGGTGGCGATGTTGACCATGATGGGGAAGAAGCTGATGAGGAACGCCGTGAGGATGGCCGGGCCCACGCCAATGCCGAACCACACCACCAGGATGGGCACGAAGGCGGCCTTGGGCAGCGCGTTGAAGGCCGTCATCAGCGGGTAGACCGCGGCATAGGCGATGCGCGAGCTGCCGATCACAAAACCGAGCAGCACACCCACCACGATGGCGATGCCAAAGCCCGCCATGGTGACCCAGAAGGTGCGCCAGGCATGGCCTGCGATGACGCCGCTGAACTCCACCAGCTGCACGCCGATGGCCCAGGGGCTGGGGAAGAGGTACTCGGGGATGCTGAAGGCCGAGCAGACGATTTGCCACAGCAGGATGGTGGCGACGAGCAAGATCCAGGGGGACCAGCGCTCCACGGTTTTCTTGTGCATGGGGATGAGGCGCTTTCTTTGTTCTTATTGCTGGATGGGCGCGCCCGCTTTGCGCAGGGCACCGATGTGGCCGCGCAGCTCGTGCACGATGTCGGTGAACTCCTTGGTGTAGGTCACCTCCAGGTCGCGCGGGCGGGGCAGCTCGATCTCTTTGCGCACCACAAACCGGCCGGGGCTCTTGCTCATCACATACACCGTGTCGGCCAGGAAGACCGATTCGCGCAGGTCATGCGTGACCAGGATCACGTTGAACTGCTGCTCGGTCCACAGGTCGCGCAGGATGCACCACAGCTCCTCGCGGGTGAAGGCGTCGAGTGCGCCGAAGGGCTCGTCGAGCAGCAGCATCTTGGGCTCGTGGATCAGCGCGCGGCAAATGCTGGCGCGCTGCTGCATGCCGCCCGACAGCTGCCAGGGGAACTTGTCTTCATAGCCCGCGAGGCCCACCTTTTGCAGCAGCTTGCGGGCGCGTTCTTCGTATTCCTTGCGTTTTTGCTTGAAGTTGCTGCGGTAGGGCTCGACGATTTCGAGCGGCAGCAGCACGTTGTCTACCGTGGTGCGCCAGGGCAGTAGTGACGGCGCCTGGAAGGCCATGCCCGACACCTTGAGCGGCCCGGTCACGGGTTGGCCGTCAATGAGGATCTTGCCCATCGAGGGCATCTTGAGGCCCGTGGCCAGCTTCATGAAGGTGGACTTGCCGCAGCCCGAAGGGCCGACGATGGCGATGAACTCGCCCTGGCGTACCTGCAGGTCGATGGCTTCGACCGCAAACTGGTTCTTGGCGCGCAGCTCGTCGTTGTACGCGAGCCAGACATCACGGAAGTCCACAAAGTAGGAATCAGCAGCCTGCATCAGAGGTCCGTAGTGAGTAGTGTTGGTGCACCGAGGTTGATGCTGGGTGCGGCCCAGGCCAGCGTCCCCGTGCAAGGGCCGCCATGCCGCGTAGGCGGCGCTTCGCTGGCGTGCACCGGGGGCGTCCCCCTCCCGACTCGCGCAGCGAGTCGAGAGAGGGGGAAGGCGCGAAGCGACTCAGGGGGTGTCACTTCTTCGGCAGAATGTTCAGCTCGGCTGTGCTGGGCAGGAAGCTGGGGTTCCACACATCGTCGGCGTTCACGCGGGTCTTGGTGTTGAACGCGTCAGACACCTGCGATGCCATCAGCGACAGGCGGCCGGGCACCACCTTGCCGAAGCCTTCGGCGCGCGCGTCGGGGCTGTTGATCACGGTGTCGATGGCCAGTTGCAGGCGGCGGGTTTCGAGCGGCACGTTCACGATGCCGTCGCGCGCCTTCACATGCTCGATGGCGGCGGCGGGGTTGGCGATCACTTCCTTGGCGCCCTTGGCAAATGCGGAGAGGAAAGCCTTGATGGCGGCCGGGTTCTCCTTGATGAGCTTGGGGCTGGCGATGATCACGTTGCCGTACAGCTTCACGCCGAAGTCGGCATAGGGCAGCACCACCACGTCGGCGGCCTTGGCGCCACGCGCTTCCAGGTTTAGCAGGCTCGTGAAGGTGAAGCCGGTGATGGCGTCCACATCGCCGCGCACCAGCATGGTTTCGCGCAGCGGGGGGTCCATGGCGGTCCAGGTCACGGCGCCAATGCCGTTGGCCTTCTGGAAGATGGGGAACGCGCGGCGGCCCGCGTCAAACACGGGGGCGCCCAGCTTCTTGCCGGCCAGGTCGGCGGGCTTGGCGATGCCGCTCTTCTTGAGCGCCATGACCGAGGCGGGCGTGTTGTTGTAGACCATCATCACCGCCACGGGCTTGTTCTGCGCGTCGGGGTTGTTGGCATGGAACTCCATCACGGCGGCCAGGTCGGCAAAACCCATGTCGTAGGTGCCCGAGGCGACGCGCTGCACCGCGCCGCCGGAGCCGTTGCCTGCGTCTACCGCCACATCCAGGCCCGCAGCCTTGAAGTAGCCCTTGGCCACGGGCTGCAGGAACAGGGCGGAGGGGCCCTCAAAGCGCCAGTCGAGCTGGAACTTGATGGGCGTGGTGGCTTGGGCCTGGGCCGTGCTGAAGGTGCTGGCGGTGGCGAGCAGAAGGGCTGCTTGCAGGAGGGTGCGTTTTTTCATGGATAGGTTCCTGTCAGAAGACGGCGGGAAAAGTGGGAGCAACAGACAGCGGGGGCACAGGCGAAAGCAAAAGCCGAAGCACGGGGCGCCCCAATGGTTCGTTACCACGCTATGGTGATCCAGTCAGCAAAAACGATGCCTGGTTTCACTGCGGCGGGGAGAGAGTGCGGGCTATTGTTCGCCAGTTTGGTGCATGCGGTTCTACAGGCTTTCCCGAAATGGTGCAAAGGGGTTTTGGCAGGTGGGCGGGGCGTTGGGCGATAGCGTCATGGGGGCTGTGGCCGTTGCCTGCAGTGGGCGCGGCAACGCCGCAGCCCATCGGTGCCGCGCCTAGGTGCAAACGCGCAGGTCAGGCCTGTGCGCCGGTGGTACAACAACTGCCCTGTACCCATTTTTTGGCGATCGATTCACCGGCATCCACATCCATATCCATACCAGCACTTGGGAGGGCTTCTCATGGCGGACATCCAGGCTTTTTTCGAGAACGTGCAACTACCCACCATCCCCGACGTGGCGCGCGAGCTGATCGCCACCATGAAGGACGATGACATCCCTTTCGAAAGGGTGCGGGCGGCGATCTCCAAAGACCCGGCCCTCACGGCCAAGCTGATCCGGCTGGCCAATAGCGCGCGTTTTGGCCTGCCCCGGCAGGTGGCGTCACTGGACGATGCCATCACCATGGTGGGGCTCAACCAGGTGCGCACGCTGGCGCTGGCGTCGTGCATGTCGGGCGTGTTCAAGGACGCGCCCGGGGTGGATGCCGATGCGTTCTGGAAGGAGAGCATGGCCATTGCGGGCTATTCGCAGTGGCTGGCCCGCACGCTGGGCTCCAACGTGCAGGAGTCGTGGCTCGCGGGTTTCCTGGTGCGGCTCGGTGAACTGATCATTGCCCAGAAGGCGCCCGAGCAGATTCCGGCCATCGAGCAGCTGCCCCACCATGCGGGCGGCCGCTGGGAGCGCGAACGCACGCTGCTGGGCTTCACCGAAGCCCAGGTGACGGCTGAGCTGGCGCGGCGCTGGCGCTTCCCCGACACCATCACCCGGGCGCTGGAGACGGCCGAAGACCCCGTGGCCGCCACCCCGTTCTGCCGCCTGGGCGGGATCTTGCATGTGGCCACGCTGCTGGCCGAGATCGGGCTGGAAGAGCCCATGTCGCCCGCCGACACCATTGCCAGCTTGCCCGCCGAGATCAAGAAGGCGCTGCAACTCGACTCCCACTGGCTGGCCGAGCACCTGCCGCCGGTGGCGGACTATGTGGACGTCTCTGTTCGTTAAAGCCGTCTCCCCCAAAAAGAAAGGCCCCGAGAGGCCTTTCTTTTTTGTATAGCGATCAACGCTATCCGTCAGCCCGCGCGTGCTGCAGCGCTGGCCACGGCCAGGGCCGTCATGTTGAACACCCGGCGCACGGTGGCCGCAGGGGTCAGGATGTACGCCGTGGCGGCGCCGCCCATGAGGATGGGGCCCACGGTCACGCCGCCGCTGGTGGTGGTCTTGAGCACGTTGTAGAGGATGTTGGCGGCATCCAGGTTGGGGCAGATCAGCAGGTTGGCCGAGTCGGTGAGCGTGGAGTCTGCCATGTAGGCGTTACGGATGTTGGGCTCCAGCGCGGCGTCGCCGTGCAGCTCGCCATCGCACTCGATCTCGGGGTGGGCTGCCACGAACAGGTCGCGTGCCTCGCGCATCTTGCGGGCCGAGGCGCGCTTGGACGAGCCGTAGCTGGAGTGCGACAGGAAGGCCACCTTGGGCGGCAGGCCAAAGCGCTGCACCTCCTGCACCGACATCCAGGCGATGTCGGCCAGTTGCTGCGCAGTTGGGTCTTCGTTCACATAGGTGTCGGCAATGAACAGCGTGCCCCGGTTGGTCATCAGCGCGTTGAGCGCTGCGTAGTCGCGAGCGCCCTCCTGGCGGCCGATGATGCTGTGGATGCGCTCCAGGTGCGTCTCATACGTGCCCACCAGGCCGCAGATCATTGCGTCGGCGTCGCCCAGCGTGACCATCAGCGAGGCGATGATGGTGTTGGAGCGGCGCACGGCGGCCTTGGCTACCTCAGGGGTGGCGCCATTGCGCTTCATGAGGCTGTGGTAGTGCTCCCAGTACTGGCGGAAGCGTGGATCGTCCTCGGGGTTGCACACTTCCACGTCCTTGCCCAGCTGCATGCGCAGGCCCGCCTTGGCAATGCGCGCGGCAATCACGGCGGGGCGGCCGATGAGGATGGGCTGGGCGATCTTGTCGTCGATTGCCATCTGCGCGGCGCGCAGCGCGCGCTCGTCTTCGCCGTCGGCATAGGCCACGCGCTTTTTCGCATCGGGCAGGGCCTTGGCCGCGTTGATCACGGGGCGCATCAGCATGCCGGTCTGGTAGACAAAGCGCGACAGAGTCTCCTTGTAGGCCTCCATGTCTTCGATGGGGCGCGTGGCCACGCCGGACTCGGCAGCGGCCTTGGCCACGGCGGGTGCGATCTTGAGGATCAGGCGCGAGTCGAACGGCGTGGGGATGAGGTAGTCGGGTCCGAAAGTCAGCTCTTTGCCCGCATAGGCGCTGGCCACTTCTTCGCTGATGTCGGCCTTGGCCAGGTCCGCAATCTGGCGCACGCAGGCCAGTTTCATGGCTTCGGTGATCTTGGTCGCGCCGCAGTCCAGCGCGCCGCGGAAGATGTAAGGGAAACACAGGACGTTGTTGACCTGGTTGGGGTAGTCCGAGCGGCCCGTGGCGATGATGCAGTCGGGGCGAATGGCCTTGGCCAGCTCGGGACGGATTTCAGGCTCGGGGTTGGCCAGCGCCAGGATGATGGGCTTGGGGCCCATGGTCTTGACCATCTCGGCCGTGAGCACGCCGGGGGCCGAGCAGCCCAGGAACACGTCGGCGCCGTTGACCGCATCGGCCAGCGTGCGGGCGTCGGTCTTCTGGGCATAGCGCGCCTTCGATTCGTCGTAGCCACCGGGGCGGCCCTCGTAGATCACGCCCTTGGAGTCGCACACGAAGATGTTCTCCACCTTCACGCCCAGGCCCACCATCACGTTCAGGCATGCAATGGCCGCAGCCCCTGCGCCCGACACCGCAATCTTGACCTGGTCGATCTGCTTGCCCACGAGTTCCAGGCCATTGAGCAGCGCTGCGCTGCTGATGATGGCCGTGCCATGCTGGTCGTCATGGAACACCGGGATGTTCATGCGCTTGGAGAGTTCGCGCTCAATGTAAAAGCACTCGGGCGCCTTGATGTCCTCGAGGTTGATGCCGCCCAGCGTGGGCTCCATGGCCGCGATGATCTCCACAAGCTTGTCCGGGTCGCGCTCGGCCAGTTCGATGTCGAACACGTCGACACCCGCAAACTTCTTGAACAGGCAGCCCTTGCCTTCCATCACCGGCTTGCCCGCCAGCGGGCCGATATCGCCCAGGCCCAGCACGGCCGTGCCATTGGTGATCACGCCCACCAGGTTGCCGCGCGAGGTGTAGTCGAATGCCTTGGACGGATCGGCCTGGATGTCCAGGCAGGGGTAGGCCACGCCGGGCGAGTAGGCCAGCGACAGGTCGCGCTGGTTGGATAAAGGTTTGGTGGGTGTCACCGCAATCTTGCCCCGGCCGGGGTTGCGGTGGTATTCGCGCGCAGCGTCGCGCAGCGATTCTTCGGCGGCGGAAAGTTTCTGGGTCATACGGAAATCCTGGAAGTCCTCGGCGGAATGCAAAACAAGCGTACCCGATGGTGGGGTGGGTGCGCATGCCGGTTTATGCGGATGCGGCATGAAGCCAAAACCCCCTGGCAGCCGGGGTGAGCCGGCATGCATGCAGGGGGCAGGGCCACGCAGGCGTGGCCGTTTCTCAAGGCAGCGGGCAGACGGGACGCTAGTGGGCGTCGGCCTGGCGTGCGGCGTTCACAGCGGCGGAGGTGTCGCGGCTGGCGCCATTGAAGAAAACGTTCAGGGCCACGGCCGTGATCGAGGCCAGCAGGATACCGGATTCGATCAGGGGGTGGATCGCATGCGGCATCCACTGGCGGAAATTGGGGGCGATCAGCGGGATCATACCCACGCCGATGGACACGGCCACGATCATCGCGTTGAAGCGGTTGTGCTTGAAGTCCACCCCGCCCAGGATGCGGATGCCGGTGGCGGCCACCATGCCGAACATCACCAGGCCTGCGCCGCCCAGCACCATGGTGGGCAGCGATTCGACCAGCGCCGCCATCTTGGGCAGCACACCGAGCACGATCAGGATCACGCCACCGGCCACGCACACGAAGCGGCTCTTGACGCCCGTGACGGCCACCAGGCCCACGTTCTGCGAAAAGCTGGTGTATGGGAATGTGTTGAAGATGCCGCCCAGCAGCGTGCCCAGGCCGTCGGTGCGCAGGCCGCGTGTGAGGTCGGCCTGCTCGATCTTGCGGTCGGTCATCTCGCCCAGGGCCAGGAACATGCCGGTGGATTCGATCATCACCACGATCATCACCAGCGTCAGGGTCGGGATCAGGATGGGGTCGAACACCGGGCCCGCGATCTCGAAGGGCAGCACCAGGTCAAACCACTGGGCCTTGGCCACTTTCTCGAACGACATCAGGCCCATGGCCACCGCAATCACGGCGCCAATCACGATGCCCAGCAGCACCGAGATGTTGGCGATGAAGCCCTTGGCAAACTTGGCGATCAGCAGGATGGACACCAGCACCACGGCCGAGATGCCCACGCCCGTGAGGTCGGCGTATTTGGGGTTGGGCACCGTGGGCACCACCGCAAAGCCCTTGGGCACGGGCGGCAGCGATGAGCCGGGTGCACCGGCGGCGGACTGCATCTCGCTGAGCCATTTCAGATGTTCGGGGTTCACCACGCTGGGTGCGGTTGGTCCCACCGGGTTGCCAAAGATCCAGTTGATGCCCACGCGCATCAGGCTGATGCCGATGACCGCAATGATGGTGCCGGTGACCACCGGCGGGAAGAACCGCAGCATGCGGCTGACCAGGGGCGCGATGAGGATGGAGATCACCCCCGCGCCAATCACCGAGCCAAAGATCAGCCCGGCCCCGGCCGTGCCCCCTGTGCTCTGCGCCATGGACACCATGGGCGCCACCGAGGCAAAGGTCACGCCCATCATCACCGGCAGGCGGATGCCGAACCACTGCGATGCCCCCAGCGCCTGGATCAGCGTGACCAGGCCGCACACAAACAGGTCGGCGGAGATCAGCTTGGCCACCTGGTCGGGCGTGAGGTTGAGCGCGCGCCCGACGATGAGCGGCACGGCCACCGCACCGGCATACATCACCAGCACATGCTGCAGGCCCAGCGCCGTGAGGCGCCCCAGGGGCAGGTGTTCGTCCACGGGATGCACGGGTGGGGTCATGGGAATTCCTTTTGTACGGGGCCTGAGGGATGAGTGGCAATCTGTGTGCAATGCGGTGCACAGCAGTCCATACAAAAATCGTATACAAAATATGCGAAACGCCTTATCCCGGTAAACCCTAGGTGCAGCAGCAGTGCCCTCCAGTGCGCCAGGCGGTGGAGGGGGAGATCAGGGGTGCTGGGGCCGACTCGGTGCCTGCGGGCGGGTCAGATGGAACCGCGCGGCGCCGCCAAAGGGGCCAGCGATTCGCGCAGGCGGTCGCGCACCAGCGGCTGGCCGGGGTTGAGTGCGGCTTCCACATGGCCGATGTGGGCCAGCAGGCGCTCGCGGGCCAGGGCCGCGTTGCCTGCCTCCAGCGCCTCGACGATGGACTCGTGCTCCGCGCACGACTGGCTGGCTTCGTGGCGCGACTGGTAAAGCGATGCTGCCAGCGTGGTACGCGCCGTGAGGTCGCGCAGGATGTCGCTCAGGCTGCGGTGGCCCATGGCCTCGGCCAGGCACACATGAAAGTCGGCCAGCAGGAAGGCGCGCGTGGCGGCATCAGCACCTTCGATGGCGCGTTGCTCGTCGGCAATGTGGGCGCGCAGCCGGGGGATGACCGCCTGCAGCGGGCGCCCGGCATCGGCCAGGATGCCCGACTCGATGATGCGCCGGGCCGAGAATGCATCGCGCGCATCGTCCACCGAGGGCTCCACCACATACCAGCCCCGGCGCGGGCGCACTTCGACAAACCCGCGCGCCTGCAGCTGCATCAGCGCCTCGCGCACCAGGGTGCGGCTCACGCCGAAGAGGTCGGCCAGTTCCTGCTCGCCCAACCGCTCGCCGGGTGAGAGCTTTTGCGCAAGGATGGATTCCACCACCTGCTGGGCGATCTGGGTCTGGTTGGTGCTCATGCGGCCGATTGTGGCGCGGGTTGTGGCTGCGCAGGCGATGGCTGCAGCGGGGGCTGCAAGGGGGGCAGGCTCTGCCCGTCCAGCACTGCATGGGCGCGGTCGCGATCGATGTCGCCCTCCCACGCGGCAATGGCCACGGTGGCCACGCAGTTGCCGATGAGGTTGCCCAGGGCGCGGGCAATGCCCATGAACCAGTCCACCGACAGCACCAGCACCAGCCCGATGGCGGGGATGGCCGGAATGGCGTGCAGCGTGGCGGCCAGCACCACGATGGCCGAGCCCGGCACGCCGTGCGCGCCCTTGGAGGTGACCAGCGAGATCGCCAGGATGGTGAGCAGGTCGGTCATGGTGATGGGCGTGTTGGTGGCCTGGGCGATGAACACGGCCGCCAGCGTGATGTAGATCGAGAACGCGTCCAGGTTGAACGAGTAGCCCGTGGGAATCACCAGGCCCACGGTTGAATCGCGGATGCCCATGTGCTTGAGCTTGGCCATGATCTGGGGCAGCACGCTGTCCGACGACGTGGTGGCGAACACCACGGCCAGCTCCTCGCGCAGGTAGCGCAGCAGCTTGAACAGGCTGAAGCCCGAGAACCGCATGATCAGGCCCAGCACCACCACCACGAAGATGACCACCGCCGCATAGAACAGCACCACCAGCATGCCCAGCTGCTTGAGCGAGCCGATGCCGTACTTGCCCACCGTGAACGCGATCGCACCCAGCACGCCCAGCGGCGCCAGCTTGATGATCAGGCCCATGGTCTTGAACAGCACATGCGACAGGTCTTCGATGAGGCCCGTGACCCGCGCCCCGCGCTCGCCCATCAGCGCCAGTGCGCAGCCGAACACGATGGAGAACAGCAGCACCTGCAGCACATCACCGTTGGCAAACGCGCTCACGGCCGTGGTGGGGATGAGCTTGAGCAAGAAGTCGCTGAAGCCGCCACCGGTGAGCTTGCTGGCGTTTTCGGCATAGGCGCCCATGGCCTTGGGGTCCAGCGCCCTGGGGTCCACGTTCATGCCCACGCCAGGCTCGAACCAGAACGCCAGCACCAGGCCCAGCACCAGCGCGATGGTGGTGACCACCTCGAAGTAGATCAGCGACTTGACCCCCACACGCCCCACACGCTGCAAGTCGCCCGTGCCCGCAATGCCATGCACCACCACGCAGAACACGATGAGCGGGATCAGCATCTTGATGAGCTTGATGAAACCATCGCCCAGCGGCTTGAGCTGCACGGCCGTGTCAGGCCAGAGCAGCCCGATGGCCACGCCGGCAATCAAGGCCAGGATCACCCGGCCGAAGAGGGAGTTGAAGAAGCGGAGCATGGGAACCCTTTGCTGAGAAAAAGGATGGAGGTGCGCTGCAATCAATCTTGCATACAAGAACTGTAGACAACTGTTGAAGGCCAGCACATGGGGTTATCCCGTGCTGTGCACCGCTCTGGCGTGTTGCCATCCCCTGCCTGGGTTGAAGTAGTTTTGACTTTGGCGCACTGCTGTGCGGGTGACCATGGCCCCACAATCGCCCGCGGAGACCATCCCATGAACATCACCGACGCCGTGCCCGACCCTGTTCGCCAGAGCGGGGATTTCCTCGAATACCTCTACCGCGTGGCCGTGCGGCGCGCACTGCCGCTGCACAACACGGCAGCCTTCTTGCCTGCCCCGCCCAGCCCCGAAAGCGGCGGCCGCACCCTGGTGTTGGGCGCAGGCAAGGCCGGTGGCGCCATGGCCCAGGCCGTGGAGGCGCTGTGGCCGGCCGATGCGCCGCTGTCGGGCCTGGTCGTCACGCGCTACCACCACACGCCGCCCCGGCCCGAGGGGCTGCACCAGCGCATCGAGGTGGTCGAGGCCGCGCACCCGGTGCCCGATGCGGCGGGGCTGGCGGCCGCAGAGCGCATCCTGGCGCTCACCGAGGGCCTCACCGAGAACGACCTCGTGCTGTGCCTGATCTCGGGCGGGGGCTCGGCCCTGCTCACGCTCCCGGCAGACGGGCTCACGCTCGAAGACAAGCAGCGCATCAACAAGGCTCTGCTGGAGAGCGGCGCTGCCATCGACGAAATGAACTGCGTGCGCAAGCACCTCTCGCGCATCAAGGGCGGGCGGCTGGCTGCGGCCTGTGCCCCTGCGCGCGTAGTCACGCTCACCATCAGTGACGTGCCGGGCGACGACCCCTCGGTGATCGCCAGTGGCCCCACCGTGCCCGATGCCACCACCTGCGCCGACGCGCTGGCCATCCTGGCGCGCTATGGCATCGACGTGCCCCCCGCAGTGCGCGCTGCACTGGAGGCAGGCACGCTGGAAACCCCCAAGCCCGGCGACGCCGTGTTTGCGAACCATGTGGTGCACATGACGGCCACACCCCAGCAGTCGCTGCAGGCCGCCGCCGAGGCCGCGCGTGCGGCCGGTGTGGCTGCGTACATCCTCTCCGACGAAATCGAAGGCGAGTCGCGCGAGGTGGGCAAGGTGCACGCCGCGCTGGCACGGGCCGTGGCGCGGCATGGACAGCCGTTTGCGCGCCCCTGCGTGATCCTCTCGGGCGGCGAGACCACCGTCACCATCCGCCCGCGCGCACCCGGCGCTGCCAAGGGCCGGGGCGGCCGGGCGGGCGAGTTCTGCATGGGGCTCGCGCAGGCGCTGCAAGGTCAGGCGGACGTGTGGGCGCTGGCGGCCGATACCGACGGCATCGACGGCGTGGAAGACAACGCCGGTGCCCGCGTGGCACCCGACACCCTGGCGCGTGCTGCGGCGCAGGGCTTGTCCATCGCGGACCACCTGGACCGCAACGATGCCTATGGCTACTTCGATGCGCTGGGCGACCTGGTCATCACCGGACCCACGCACACCAACGTCAATGACTTTCGTGCACTACTGATTTTGTAGCTGTAAAACCATAATGGATGAGCGGTAAGGCCTGTTTTTATTGAGATTTTTCTTCTGTAGCACCAGGCGCGCCGCTGGGGCGGGCCACGCCCGGTGGTGCCTGGCTCAGGGCGATGGCCGCTTCTCCTCCCACCAGTCCTTGGCAAACCGCCCCTGCAGAAACGCGACGAACGCCTGCACCTTCTGCGGCACCAGGCGGGGCGAGGGGTACACGGCGTGGATCTCCTGCTCGGGCAGGCGGCAGGTCTTGAGCACCTCCACCACGCGCCCGGCCGCCAGCGAATCCACCGCCACATAGTGCGGCAGCGCCGCGATGCCCATGTGGGCGCGCGCCGCCGCCAGCAGCGCAGAGAGGTTGTTGGACCGCAGCCGCCCCGTGACGGGCACCGACACCGCCTCGCCGCTCGCATTGCGCAGCCGCCACAGGTCGTTGCCCTGCACGCTGCTGTAGATCAGCGCTGAATGGTCCTTCAGGTCCGACGGCCTGCGCGGTGTGCCGTGGCGGCGCAGGTAGGTGGGTGAGGCCACCAGCACCCAGGGGTTCATGCCCAGCGTGCGCGCGCCCAGGGCCGAGTCGGCCAGCTTGCCCAGGCGGATCGCCACGTCGATGCCATTGGCCACCAGGTCGGTGTAGCGGTCCTCGAAGCTCAGGTCCAGCTGCACCTGCGGGTTCTGCGCCATGAACTCCAGCGCCAGCGGCACCACCACGCGCCGCCCGAAGGCCACCGAGCTGCCCACGCGCAGCTGCCCGTGCACCTGCGTCTGGCGCACGCGCACCACGCTCTCGGCCTCGGCCACGTCGGTCACGATGGCCTTGCACTTCTCGTAGTACAGCGCGCCGGGCTCGGTCAGGCTCACGCCGCGCGTGTTGCGGTTGAGCAGCCGCACCTTCAGGCGTGCCTCCATCGCTGCCACCTGCTTGGTCACCGTGGGCTGCGTGGTGGCGAACTCCTGCGCCACCTTGGTGAAGCTGCCGGTCTCCACCACACGCACAAACATCTCCATGGCATCGAGCCGGTCCATCGTGGTTGTCTCCTGTGTTGTGCATGGTGGCGCGGGCGTGCGCCGTGGCTTATTCCTGTGTGGAATAAATTTTATGGTCTGCCGCCGCCTTCCGCCGCAGAGGGTGCTTGCCTAGAGTTGCCCCATCCAACCGATTCAACCGACCGCAAACCGAAGGAGATGTGCAATGGCAAGAATGAAGGCCATCGAGGCCGCCGTGAAGGTGATGGAGAAAGAGGGCGTGAGCGTCGCGTTCGGCGTGCCCGGCGCGGCCATCAACCCGCTGTATGCGGCGCTCAAGGCGCACGGCGGCATCGGCCACATCCTGGCCCGCCATGTGGAGGGCGCCAGCCACATGGCCGAGGGCTACACGCGTGCTGTGGCTGGCAACATCGGTGTGTGCATCGGCACCAGCGGCCCCGCAGGCACCGACATGATCACTGGCCTGTACTCGGCCAGTGCGGACTCCATTCCCATTCTGTGCATCACCGGCCAGGCGCCGCGCGCCCGCCTGCACAAGGAAGACTTCCAGGCCGTGGACATTGCCAGCATCGCCAAGAGCGTGACCAAGTGGGCCACCACCGTGCTGGAGCCCGCGCAGGTGCCGCAGGCGTTCCAGCAGGCGTTTCACCTCATGCGCTCTGGCCGGCCCGGGCCGGTGCTCATCGACCTGCCCATCGACGTGCAGCTGGCCGAGATCGAGTTTGACCCCGACACCTATGAACCGCTGGTGCCCTACAAGCCCGCCGCCACGCGTGCGCAGATCGAGAAGGCACTGAGCATGCTCAATGCCGCCGAGCGACCGCTCATCGTGGCGGGGGGCGGCATCATCAACGCCGATGCGTCGGACCTGCTGGTGCAGTTTGCCGAGGTGCTGGGCGTGCCGGTGATCCCCACACTCATGGGCTGGGGCAGCATCCCGGACGACCACCCGCTCATGGTCGGCATGTGTGGCCTGCAGACCAGCCAGCGCTATGGAAATGCCACCCTGCTGGCCAGCGACTTCGTGCTGGGTATCGGCAACCGCTGGGCCAACCGGCACACGGGCTCGGTCGATGTCTACACCAAGGGTCGCAAGTTCGTGCACGTGGACATCGAACCCACGCAGATCGGCCGCGTGTTTGCGCCCGACTTCGGCATCGTCTCCGACGCGGGCGCTGCGCTCAAGCTCTTTGTGGAGGTGGCGCGTGAATGGAAGGCCGTGGGCCAGCTGCGCGACCGCAGCGCCTGGGCGGCCGAGTGCCAGGGCCGCAAGAACAGCGTGGACTATCTGCGCAAGACCCACTTCGACAGCGTGCCCATGAAGCCGCAGCGTGTGTACCAGTGCATGAACCGCGCATTGGGCAAGGACGTGTGCTACGTCTCCACCATCGGCCTGTCGCAGATCGCGGGCGCGCAGTTTCTGCATGTGTACCAGCCGCGCCACTGGATCAACTGCGGCCAGGCTGGCCCGCTGGGCTGGACGGTGCCCGCCGCCCTGGGCGTGCGCGTGGCCGACCCGACGCGCAAGATCGTGGCACTGTCGGGCGACTACGACTTCCAGTTCATGATCGAAGAGCTGGCCGTGGGCGCGCAGTTCAAGCTGCCCTACATCCACGTGCTGGTCAACAACAGCTACCTGGGCCTGATCCGCCAGGCGCAGCGTAGCTTCAGCATCGACTACTGCGTGCAGCTCGCGTTCGACAACGTGAACATGGCCGAAGGCGAGGTGGCGCGTGGCTACGGCGTGGACCACGTGAAGGTGGTCGAGGGCCTGGGCTGCAAGGCCATCCGTGTGCACCGCCCCGAAGAGTTCGCACCCGCCCTCGCCCAGGCCGAGGCCTGGATGGCCGAGCACCGCACCCCCGTGGTCATCGAGGTGATCCTGGAGCGGGTGACCAACATTGCCATGGGCACCGAGATCGACAACATCGTCGAGTTTGAGGAGTTGGCCACGCAGCCCACCGACGCACCCACTGCCCTGGCCCTGCTGGACTGAGGCGAGCCGCATTTTTTCCCTCGTGTTACCGGAGACTTTTCATGCCCCGTTTTGCCGCCAACCTCAGCATGCTGTTCACCGAGGTTCCCTTTCTCGACCGCTTTGAGCGCGCCGCGCGCACCGGCTTCGAGGCCGTGGAGTTCCTTTTTCCTTACGAATTTCCCGCAGAAGAAATCCGCGCGCACATCGACAAACACCAGCTGCAGATCGTGCTGCACAACCTGCCCGCAGGCGACTGGGCCGCTGGCGAGCGTGGCATTGCTTGCGACCCGGCACGCATTGTGGAGTTTCGCGCCGGTGTGGCCCAGGCCATCACCTACGCCCAGGCGCTGGGCGTGCCGCGGCTCAACTGCCTGGCGGGCAAGGCGCCTGCGGGGGTGGATGCTGCGGTGCTGCGCCGCACACTGGTCGAGAACCTGCGCTTCGCGGCCACGGAGTTGAGGGCGGCCGGGCTGCGCCTGCTGATCGAGCCCATCAACCCCTTCGATATCCCGGGCTTCTACCTGACCCGCACGGACCAGGCGCTGGACATCCTGGACGAAGTGGATGCCAGCAACGCCTATGTGCAGTACGACATCTACCACGCGCAGCGCACCGAAGGCGAAATCGCGGCCACGCTGCAAAAGCACCTGGAACGCATCGGCCACGTGCAGCTGGCCGACAACCCCGGCCGCAACGAGCCGGGTACGGGCGAGATCAACTACCGCTACCTGTTCGCGCACCTGGACCGCATCGGATACGACGGCTGGGTGGGTTGCGAGTACCGGCCCGTGCGCACAACCGAGATCGGCCTTGGTTGGCGCACGGCGCTCACGGCATGACCCAAAACAAACCCATGGATGAATCACCACAACAAAAGGAGAACAAGAACATGACAGGCACCCCCCTCAAACTCGGTTTCATCGGCCTGGGCATCATGGGCGCGCCCATGTGCGGCCACCTCATCGCTGCGGGCCACCAGCTGTATGTGCACACCCGGGGCCGCGTGGCGCCACAGATCGCAGAGAGCAGTGCCACGCAGTGCACCACCGCGCGCGGCGTGGCCGAGCGGGCCGACATTGTCTTTCTGATGCTGCCCGACACGCCCGATGTGGAGAAGGTGCTGTTCGGCGCCGATGGCGTGGCGCAAGGCTTGAAAGGCAGCGTGGGCAAGGTGGTGGTGGACATGAGCTCCATCTCGCCCGTGGCTACCAAGGATTTCGCGCGCCGCATCGAAGCCGCTGGCGCGCAGTACCTGGACGCCCCCGTTTCGGGCGGCGAGCTGGGCGCCAAGAACGCCACGCTGTCCATCATGGTCGGTGGCCCCGAGGCGGTGTTCGAGCGCATCAGGCCCTTGTTCGAACGCCTGGGCAAGAACATCACCCTGGTGGGCGGCAACGGCGACGGCCAGACCGCCAAGGTGGCCAACCAGATCATCGTGGCGCTGAACATCGAGGCCGTGGCCGAGGCGCTGCTCTTTGCCGCCCGCGCGGGCGCCGACCCGGCGCGTGTGCGCCAGGCGCTGCTGGGCGGTTTCGCCTCGTCCAAGATCCTGGAGGTGCATGCCGAGCGCATGATCCAACGCAAATTCGAGCCGGGCTTTCGCATCGGGCTGCACCAGAAGGACCTGAACCTTGCGTTGTCGAGCGCGCGGGCACTGGGCGTGCCGCTGCCCAACACGGCGATGGCGCAGGAGCTGTTCAATGCCTGCGTCGCCCATGGCGGGCAGGGCTGGGACCACTCGGCGATGGTGCGGGCGCTGGAGAAGATGGCGAATTTTGAGATGGGGCAGGCATTGCCAGCCTGACCAGGCCGCCATGAAAAATCCCGCTGGCCTTTCGGCGAGCGGGATTCTCGGTTTGAATGGCCGCTACCGCGCGTTCATCAAGCGGTGGTAGCTATTAACTTGATAGCAATCAATACCCCAGCGTTTTCCCATCCGGATTGCGCGGGTCCGAGTAGCCATACAGCGCGCCGCCCCGGATCTGGATGGTCTGCGTGCGGCCCATCGAGGGCTTCACGGCGATGTTGTGGCCGCGCTGCTTGAGCAGAGCCAGGGTGTCGGGCGAGAGACCCTTTTCCACGCGCAGCTCGTCCGGCGTCCATTGGTGGTGCACACGCGGCGCGGCTGCGGCTTCCGCAGGGTTCATGCCGAAGTCGATGGTGTTGACCACCGTCTGAAGCACCGTGGTGATGATGCGGGCGCCACCGGGGCTGCCGGTCACCAGGGTGGGCTTGCCGTCCTTCAGCACCAGGGTGGGCGTCATGGACGACAGGGGGCGCTTCTTGGCGGCCACGGCGTTGGCGTCGCCACCGACCAGGCCGTAGGCGTTGGCCACGCCGGGCTTGGCCGAGAAGTCGTCCATCTCGTTGTTGAGCAGAATGCCCGTGCCCTTGGCGACGATGCCGCTGCCGAAGTTGGTGTTCAGTGTGTAGGTCACGGCCACGGCGTTGCCGGCCTTGTCCACCACCGAGTAATGGGTGGTCTGATCGCTTTCATACGGCTGGGGCTGGCCGGGCTTGATCTCCTTGGCAGGGCGTGCGCGGTTGGCGTCGATGCCCTTGGCCAGAGATTCTGCATAGCGCTTGGAGGTCAGACCTTTGAGCGGAATCTTCACGAAGTCCGGGTCGCCCAAGTATTCGGAGCGGTCGGCGTAGGCCAGCTTGCTGCTCTCGGCCATGTAGTGGATGGTCTGTGCGCTGTTGGGGCCCCATTGGGCCAGCGGCAGGGGCTCCAGCATGTTCAGGATCTGCACCAGGTGCGGGCCGCCGGAAGAGGGTGGCGGCATGGTCACGATCTCGTAGCCGCGGTAGGTGCCACGCGTGGGCACACGCTCGGCCACCTTGTATTCACGCAGGTCCTGCAGGCTGATGGCGCCCGCGTGGGGGGCCATCTCGGCGGCGATCTTCTGGGCGATTTCGCCTTCGTAGAACGCCTTGGCGCCCTGCTGGGCGATCAGGCGCATGGACTGGGCCAGGTCTTTCTGCACCAGCGGGTCGCCCACCTTCAAGGGCTCGCCGTTCTTCCAGAAGATGGCCTGGGTGGCAGGCCACTTGCCCATGTTTTTCTTCTCTTGTTGCAGGATCTTGGCGAGTGTTTCGCTCACCGGGAATCCCTTGTCCGCCAACTCGATGGCGGGGGCAATCACGCGCGACAGGGGCAGGGTGCCCCAGGTCTTGAGCGCATGCTCCATGCCGGCCACGGTGCCAGGTACGCCCACGGCGTAGTGGGTGTAGAGCGACTTGCCGTCCACCACATTGCCTTTGGCGTCCAGGTACATGTCGCGCGTGGCCTTCGATGGAGCCACTTCGCGGAAGTCGAGCGCCACGCTCTTGCCGCTCTTGGCATCGTGCACCACCATGAACCCGCCACCACCCAGGTTGCCCGCATTGGGCAGGGCCACGGCCAGCGCAAAGCCGATGCCCACGGCTGCATCCACCGCGTTGCCACCGGCCTTGAGGATGTCGAGGCCGATCTGCGAGGCCAACTCCTGCTCGGTGGCGACCATGCCATTGCGCGCCACCACGGGGTGGAACACGTCCATGCTGAAGTCGTAGGCTGCGCTGGCGGCCTGCGCGGCGGCCGTCTGCTGAACGGCGGGCGCGGCTGCCGTGGTGGGGGCGCTGCCGCAGGCCGTGAGGCTGGCCAGGGCCAGCGCCAGGCTGGAGGCCAGCAGCGTGTGTCGGATGTTCATGGAAGCAGCTCCTTGGTTTTTTGCTTGGAAGGAAAAGAAAGGGAATGCCGCCCCGCTGGGGGGCCGCAGCAAGTGTAGGGGGCGCTTGCCCCATTGCAGACGGCAGTGCTGCCATTGCGTATTCAGCCCATGCGCGTGTGTCATCGCTGCGCGGCGTGCACAGGCCCGGGCATACGCCCTGCTCAACGTGGCAGGGATTCGCGCACCTGCGTCAGCGAGCGTCGCTGGCGCCCCTGGGAGTCGTGGTTGTCGTCCGACAGCCAGGCTTCGAACGCCTGCCGCAGCAGCGGCCATTCGGTGTCGATGATGGAGAACCAGGCGGTGTCGCGGTTGCGGCCCTTGTAGACCACGGCCTGGCGAAAGATGCCCTCGAACTGGAAACCCAGGCGCGCGGCGGTGCGCCGCGAGGGGACGTTGAGGCTGTCGCATTTCCACTCATAGCGGCGGTAGCCCAGCGTGTCGAATACATAGGCCATGAGCAGGAACTGCGCCTCGGTGGACGCGGGGGTCTGCTGCAGCAGGGGCGAGAACATCACGTTGCCCACCTCGATCACGCCGTGGGTGGGGTCGATGCGCATCAGTGCCAGCGTGCCCACGGCCTTGCCGGTGCTGCGGTTCACCACCGCGAAGTGGCGCGGGTCGGTGCTCTGCGCCGCGCCTTGGGCGTAGCGCAGGTAGTCCTGCGGCGTGTCGAACGGACCGGTGAACATGTAGGTCCAGGCGCGCGGGTCGGGCGCGAGCCGGTAGGCGGCGTCCAGGTCGGCCGCGTGCCGCTCGGCCTGCAGGGGCTCCAGCAGGCAGTGGCGGCCCGCCAGGGTCACGCCGGTGGGTTGGGGGCGGGGCGTCCAGCCGGGCACGGGGGCGCCGATGGGCTGGGCGAAATCGTTGATCAAGGTGGTCATGGATCGTGCAGTCGAAGCGGAAAAAAGAGAAATGGAGTGTGTGACTTTAGGGAGCTTGTGGATCATCAAAAAGATCCACCGTGGCACAATCTGATGGTGCCACTGAGTTTGCCAACCAGCGGCCTTTTTGCAGGTACCCCATGACACCATCCACCCCTGTCACCGACCCTGTCCGCCATGTCCTGCTGGAGGCCCCGATGGTGCGGGGGCGGAAGGGCGATTCGCTGCAGCGCCAGCTCCTGGCCCGCATCCGCGACGCCATCCTGGATGGGCGTTTCCCCTCGGGCTGCCGCCTGCCCGGGTCGCGGGATCTGGCGGCGGACCTGGGGGTGTCGCGCAACAGCGTGACGGCGGTGTACGAGCAGCTGGGGGCCGAGGGCTATATCGAGCTGAACCGCCGGGGCACCAAGGTGGCCGCGCTGGGCCGCAGCCGCGCCCGGGGCCGTGCGGACGCGGCCCGCGCGGCGCCGCCGCGCCTGTCCGAGCGCAGTGCGCAGGTGGCCAGCCGCTTTGCCGATGCCGCCGACACCCTGGCCTTCAAACCGGGCGTGCCTGCGCTGGCGCGGTTTCCGGTGAGTGCGTGGAAGCGCTGTTTCGACCGCGCTTTCAAAACGGCGGGCGTGTCGGCCCTGGGCTACGGCCACCCTGCGGGTGAAGCTGCCTTGCGCGGCGCCATCCTGCGGCATCTGGCGGTGGCACGGGGTGTGCGATGCGAGGCGGAGCAGGTGGTCATCACCGAAGGTGCGCAGGAGGCGCTGAACCTGTGCGTGCGGCTGGTGACCAACCCGGGCGACACCGCCTGGGTGGAAGACCCGGGCTATCGGGGCGCACACACGGCCTTCCAGTGTGGGGACCTGCGCGTGGAACCCATGCGGGTTGATGATGCGGGCCTGCTGGTGCCCGCCCAGGCCTGGGCGGCAATGCCCCCCCGGCTCATCTACGCCACGCCGTCCCACCAGTACCCCACGGGCGCCGTGCTGCCGGTGGCGCGCAGGCTGGCGCTGATCCGCCAGGCCCAGGCCTGCGGTGCCTGGATCATCGAGGACGACTACGACAGCGAATTCCGCCACGCGGGCGAGCTGATCGGCGCCATGCAGGGCCTGGTGCCTGAAGCGCCGGTGATGTATGTGGGCACGTTCAGCAAGACGCTGTTCCCGTCGTTGCGGCTCGGGTTTGTGGTGCTGCCGCAGGCCCTGGCGGCCGTGGCCGCGCCGCTGCTCAAGGAGACCCTGCGCGGTGGGCACCGCCATGAGCAGCTGGCGCTGGCAGAGTTCATCGAGAGTGGTCAATTCAGCCGGCACCTGGGGCGCATGCGGCGCCTGTACCGCAGCCGACAGGCGCTGCTGCGCGATGCATTGGCGAAGCACCTGGCCCTGCCCCACACAGTGCTGGGGGGCGACAGCGGCATGCACCTCACGGTGCGCCTGCCGCCCGCATACCCCGACCAGGCCATTGCCGAGGCGGCCCGCGCCTACGACATGGCGCCCGCGCCCCTGTCACGCTTTGCCTTGCGCGCACAGCCCGAAGACAACGGCCTGGTGCTGGGCTACGGCAATACGTCCGAGTCGCAGTACCCGGCCCTGGTGCAGCGGCTTGCGCGGCTGGCGCAGGCGCAGCGGGCACACCGCAGCGCCTGAGCACAAAACCGCGTCAGGCGAGCAGGTCGCTGAGCGAGCGCGCGATCACTTTGGTGGCGCGGCGCAGGTCTTCCAGCTGCAGGCGCTCGTCGGCGCGCTTGGCGTGCGACTCAAGCACGGTGCGCGGGCCCGCACCGTAGATCACGCCGGGAATACCGCGCTCCACATACAGACGCACGTCGGTGTACAGCGGCGTGCCCACGGCGGGCACGGGTTCACCGATCACGGACTGTGCGTGTTTCTGGATCGCATCGACCAGCGGTTTGTTGCCTGGCAGTGGGGTCATTGCGTTGGCCAGCAGCAGGCGCTTGATCTCCACGCGGATGCCGTCGCGCTCACCCGCTGCCTGCTCGATGATGCGGCGGATGGCGGCTTCGACTTCGACCGGGTTCTCTTCGGGGATCATGCGGCGATCGAGCTTGAACATGACCTTGCCGGGCACGACGTTGGTGTTGGTGCCGCCTTCGATGCGGCCGACGTTCAGGTACGGGTGCTTGATGCCCGCCACGTTGGACGTGACCTTCTTGTACTCATCGTTCTGCGCATACAGCGCGTTCAGGATGTGCACCGCGCCCTGCAGCGCATCCACGCCCGTGTGGGGCACGGCGGCATGGGCCATCTTGCCGTGCACGGTCACTTCCATCTGCAGGCAGCCGTTGTGGGCGGTGACCACTTCGTAGCTGAAGCCGGCGGCAATCATCAGGTCGGGTTTCGTCAACCCCTTTTGCAGCAGCCAGCCGGGGCCCAGTTCGCCGCCGAATTCCTCGTCGTAGGTGAAGTGCAGTTCCACCGCGCCCTGGGCGGGCTTGGCCACGGCTTCCAGCGCGCGCACTGCAAAGGTGAAACTCGCAAAGTCGCTCTTGCTCACGGCAGTGGCGCGGCCGTACATGGCGCCGTCCACAATCTCTGCGCCATAGGGGTCGTGCGTCCAGCCTTCGCCGGGCGGCACCACATCGCCGTGGGCGTTCAGGGCAATGGTTTTGCCGCCGTTGCCGTAGGGTCTGCGCACGATGAGGTTGGTGATGGATTCCATGCCGTAGGCCAACACGTCGGCGGCGGGCACGGCATGTTTCTCGGCCTCGTAGCCAAAGTCCTTCAGCAGCTCGGCCGTGCGTTCGGCGTGGGGGGCGTTGTTGCCGGGTGGCGTATCAGTGGGCACGCGCACCAGGGCCTGCAAAAAGCGCACTTCCTCGTCAAAGTGCTGGTCGATCCAGGCGTCCAGCGCGGCGTATTGGTTAGGGGTGGTCATGGTTGTTGTTCCTCTGCAAGTTGGCGCAGCACCTGGGTGAAGGCGTCCACGGCCAGCTGCATGTCGTTGTTGGTGGTGGATTCGAGCGGGTTGTGGCTGATGCCGGAGTTCAGCCCGCGCACAAAGAGCATGGCCTGCGGCATGATTTCGTGCAGCTTCATCGCATCGTGTCCTGCCCCGCTGGGCATGCGGAACACGGGCACGCCCAGCGTGTCCACAGCACGCTCCCAGTGGTGTTGCCAGGCGGGCGCGCTGGGCGCAGCGGCGGCACGCATGGATTCTTCCAGCGTGTAGCGCAGGCCGCGCCGGGCGGCGATTTTGGCGAGCTGCTCCTTCACGTCGCTCACCAATGCATCGCGCTGTGCATCGGTGGGCGCGCGCAAGTCCAGGCTGAATTGGCAGCGGCCGGGCACCACGTTGATGGAGCCTGCGGGCACCTGCAGCTGGCCGATGGTGCCCACCGAGTCGCCGTCCTGCGCGGCGCGCTGCTCCACATACAGCGCCAGCTCGGCCACGGCCACGGCCGCGTCGCGGCGGCGGTCCATGGGGGTGGTGCCCGCGTGGCTGGCGGTGCCGATCATCTCGCACAGAAAACGCACACTGCCATTGATGGAGGTGACCACGCCCAGGGGCAGGTCCAGCTCGTTGAGCACCGGGCCCTGTTCGATGTGCACTTCGATGAAACCCAGGTACTGCGCGGGGTCACGCTGCAGTTTGGGAATGTCGTCGATGCACAGGCCCGCGTGCTGCATGGCCGCGCGCATGGTTATGCCGTCCACGTCCTTCTGGTCAAGCCAGGCGGGGTTGAAGTCGCCAATGAGCGCGCCCGAGCCCAGGAAGGTGGCCTTGTAGCGCTGGCCTTCTTCTTCGGCAAAACCCACCACCTCGATGCCGAAAGGCAGACGTTTGCCGGCGCGGTGCAGCTCGCGCACGCAGGCCATGGGCACGAAGATGCCCAGGCGGCCGTCGTACTTGCCGCCGTTGCGCACGGTGTCGTAGTGGCTGCCGGTAATGAGGTATCGCGCGCCTTCCGTGGCGGGGTGGTAGCGCCCCACCACATTGCCCACGGCGTCGATCTCCACCTCGTCAAAGCCGCAGTCGCGCATCCAGTGGCTGATGCGCTGGGCGCATGCGCGGTGCGCGTCGGTGAGGTAGGTGACGGTGAGCTGGCCTTTTTCGGCAAAGCCGGGGTCGGAGTGCTCGGCAAGCTTTTCCTGCCAGTCCCACACGTCGTTGCCCAGCACGGGCTCGGCGCCGAACTTGTCGTTCAGGCGGATCTCGGCGATGCGGTGGACATTGCGCAGGGCCTCGGCCAGCTCGAACTCGGGGTGGTTGTCCAGGCGGCGCGCAAAGGTGTCGATGATTTCCTGCTTGGGCAGGCCCGTGCCGCGCGGCCCGCGCACCGCCAGGATGAACGGAAAGCCGAAGCGCTCGTTGTACGCGGCGTTGAGCTGCTGGATGCGCGCGAACTCATCGGGCGTGCACTGCGTGAGGCCCGCCTTGCTCTGCTCATTGGTGGATTCGGCCGTGAGATTCTTGGCCACCATGGCCTTGCCCGCCAGTTCGGGGTGGGCGCGGATCAGCGCGAGCTGCGCGTCATGCCCCGCCGTGCGCACCACCTGGGCCAGCGCATGCTGCAGGTGGGCCTGCGAGCGGAAGGGGCGCTGGGCCAGCGCCTGCTCGGCGATCCAGGGCGAGTGTTCGTACAGGCCGTCCAGCAGCTGCAATGCCTCGGCAGCGCTGGCGGCGTTGAGTTGTTCCAGGGTCAGTGCCATGCTCAGCCTGCTTTCTGCGTAGGGTAGGGGTGCGTCTGTTTCCAGTGGCGCGCGATGTCGATGCGGCGGCACACCCACACGTCGCTGTGCTGCTGGATGTGGTCCAGAAAGCGCTGCAGCGCCGTGATGCGGCCAGGGCGCCCGAGCAGGCGGCAGTGCATGCCGATGCTCATCATCTTGGGCGCGTTGTCGCCCGCCGGGTCGCCCTCGGCGTACAGCGCGTCGAAGGTGTCCTTCATGTACTGGAAGAATGGGTCGGCGTGCGAATAGCCCTGCGGCAGCGCAAAGCGCATGTCGTTGCAGTCGAGCGTGTAGGGCACGATGAGCTGGGGCACGGTGGCGCCGTTACTCTTCTTCACGTCCATCCAGAACGGCAGGTCGTCGCCGTAGTAGTCGCTGTCGTATTCAAAGCCGCCGAAGTCGGCCACCAGGCGGCGGGTGTTGGGGCTGTCACGGCCGGTGTACCAGCCCAGCGCACGGTGCCCCGTCATGCGCTCAATGATTTCCATGGCCTCGGCCATGTGGGCGCGCTCGACTTCCTCGGGGATGTGCTGGTAGTGGATCCATTTCAGGCCGTGGCAGGCGATCTCGTGGCCCAGCTGCACGAAGGCCTGCGTCAGCTCGGGGTGGCGCTGCAGCGCGCTCGACACGCCGAACACGGTCAGGGGCAACTGGCGCTTTTCGAACTCGCGCAGGATGCGCCACACGCCAGCGCGCGAGCCGTATTCGTAGATGCCCTCCATGCTCATGTGCCGCTCTGGGTAGCTCGCGGGGTTGAACATTTCGGACAGGAACTGCTCGCTGCCGGCGTCGCCATGCAGCACGGCGTTCTCGCCGCCTTCTTCATAGTTCAGCACGAACTGCACGGCAATGCGCGCGCCGCCCGGCCACTGCGCGTGGGGCGGGTTCTTGCCGTAGCCGATGAGGTCGCGGGGGTAATGCTGGGTGGAGTCGTAGATCATGGGTGTCGGTGATTCATCAAGGGGTCACGGCATGAGCGCGGCGGCCAGGTCGCTGGCCGGGCGTTTGCGGTCAAACGTCAGGCTGGCCTCCACATGTTCGAGGTGCGACTGCATGAGCGAGACGGCCAGCGCCTCGTCACGCGCGGCCAGCGCCGCCACGATGTCGCCATGCTCTTCATGCGAGTGCTCGGCGGCGCTGGCGGACTGGTACATCAGCGTGATCAGCGCGCAGCGCGAGATCAGGTCGCCCAACATCTGCGCCAGCACCTCGTTGCCCATCAGCTCGGCCATGCGCACATGGAAGTCGCCCAGCAGCTCGGTGCGGCTGCTCGCGTCGGCCGTGCCCATGGCGGCCTTCTCACTGGCCACATGGGCGCGCAGGGCCTTGATCTTGGCGGGGGTCACAGTTTGTACAAAGGCGCGCGTCATCTCGGTTTCGAGCATGCGGCGCACGGCAAACACCTGGCGGGCTTCTTCGACGGAAGGCGTGGAGACAAAAGCGCCGCGCGCGGGCTCCAGCGTGACGAGGCGGTTCTGCGCGAGCTGGAACAGCGCCTGGCGCACCAGCGTGCGCGACACGCCGAAGTGGTCTGCCAGTTTCTGCTCGGCCAATTTGGTGCCTGGCTGCAGGCGGTGCTCCACGATGGCGCGGGTCAGCGCCTCGACAATCGCACTGGTGGATGAAGATTCCATGGTGGCATGATACGTTGGATGGCGAAAAGTGTATACACTTTTGGTCTACACGCTGCGATCTGGCAATCCTCGCCGATCGGCCGTGGTCCCCACTTCAGGAGATTCCCTATGGGATTGAGCACCCACGTTCTTGACACCATGAACGGCTGCCCCGCCGCTGGCATGGAGGTCGCCCTGTATGCCACCGATGGCGACAACGCCACCCTCATCAAGCGCCTGGTGCTGAACCACGATGGCCGCACCGATGCGCCGCTGTTCGACAACGCCAGCCTCCGCACCGGCACCTACCGGCTGCGTTTTGATGTGGCGGGCTACTTCAAGGCCCGGGGTGTGCAGTTGCCCGAACCCAACTTTTTGAACCAGGTGAGCCTGGACTTCGGCATTGCGCATGCCGACCAGCACTACCACGTGCCCCTGCTGGTGAGCCCGTGGAGCTATTCGACCTACCGAGGTTCGTAGGCATCGCGGCCGCGCCGAGCGGCGAAGCCGCTCGGAGGGATGTACTTACAACTGTCCTTCAGTCAGGGTATCCAGCTGAAAGTGCCCGCCCTTGTCCCATAGCCAGGTGTCGGTGTAGGTGACCTTGCCCATGCGCGTGGGCGCAGGAAAGGGCGCCGCAGCGCGCACGGTGCGCTCGATCTCGGCCACCACCTCGGGCGCGTGGCGCGGGGCGCGCATCCAGTGCAGGCGGGTGACCTTGCCGCTGCGGTCGATGTCTACCTGCAGCACGCCGATGGCGTACAACTGGGCGGGCAGCTTGCCTTTGAAGATGCGTTCGCGGTTCAGCCCATAAAGGTGCGTGGCCGCATCCTGCCGGTAGGCCTGGGGCGTGGCGGCGGCCGAGGGGCGTGCCGACCCGGCGGCAGCGGGGACCGGGCCCTTCACGCCACCGGGCTCCGCACTGGTGGACGGCACGCTGTCAGGCGCCGGGGCGGGTTCAGGTGGCGATTTGCAGGCGGACACCAGGGCGGCGCCAAGGGCCATGATGCCTGCCAGCAGCCAGTGGCTGCGCGGGCCGGGGGAGCGGTGGGGGGGCGTGTCGGGCATGGTGTGGGTGTGGCAGGGGCCGCCAGCGGTGCCAGCGGCCAGGGGCGTTAACGACAAAGGAATGGCGGTGACAAATTTGCGTTTGCTGTTGGACGGTTTGACCGCCGGGCCAGCATGCCTGGTAACCGTAGAGTCTACCCAAGGGTCGGTGCCCCGCGAGGCCGGGGCCTGGATGGCCGTGTTTGCCGACCGCCTGGTGGGCACCATCGGCGGGGGGCACCTGGAGCTGCAGGCCATTGCAGAAGCGCGCCTGCGGCTGGCAGGCACGGCTGTCAACAACCCCGCGCCCGTGCGGTACGCACTAGGCCCTGCGCTGGGTCAATGCTGTGGCGGTGTGGTGCACCTGGGATTTGCGCTGCTCACGGCGGCCGATGTCCCGGGCCTGGCCGCCCGCCTGGCGCCCCGCCTGCACCCCGTGGCGCTCTTTGGCGGCGGCCATGTGGGCCACGCGCTGGCCCGTGTGCTGGCGCCGCTGCCCTTTGCACTGACCTGGATCGACAGCCGCGATGGCATCTTCCCTGAGCCACCGCCCGATGGCGCGGTCTGCGAGCATTCCGACCCTGTGCAGGGGGCCGTGCCAGGCCTGGCATCGGGCAGCCGCGTGCTGATCATGAGCTTCAGCCACGCCGAGGACCTGGACGTGGTGGCCGCCTGCCTGCAGCGCCAGCGGCAGCAGCGGGACCTGCCCTTCATCGGCCTGATCGGCAGCCAGACCAAGTGGGCCACCTTTGGCAGCCGCCTGCGCAGCCGGGGATTCAGCCAGGACGAGCTGGCGCAGGTGACCTGCCCCATCGGCATCCCCGGTATTGGGGGCAAGGAGCCCGAGGTGATTGCCGTGGCCGTGGCGGCGCAGCTGTTGCTCAGCCTGAAGGCAGCCTGAGCGACGGTGGCTGGAACGATTCATGCACCTGCCGTCACAACAGCTTGAATGCGGGTAATTCCCGCCCCGCAGGCACCAGACTGGGGCTGGAAGCGGGAACAATTTCTGCATACACTTTGATTCACCGGTCGCAGCGGTGCCCAGCAGATGCTTTTCTGCCCAGGTGCGCGACCCCCTTCTTCTGCTCAGAGCGCCCGCAGTGGTGAGCAGGTTGTACAAGCGGCTTGCGCGGCACATTCGCCCGCTCGCCGCCAAGGTTGAGAACTATGGAAAGTTACCTTCTCGACTGGGCCAACCTGCTCTTGCGCTGGGTCCACGTCATCACCGCCATCGCCTGGATTGGCTCGTCGTTCTACTTCGTCTTCCTTGACAGCAGCCTCACGCCGCCCGAGGACGACGACCTCAAGAAACAGGGCGTGAGCGGCGAACTGTGGGCCGTGCATGGCGGCGGTTTCTACCACCCCGTCAAGTTCGCCGTGTCACCACCCAAGCTGCCGGGGCACCTGCACTGGTTCTTCTGGGAGAGCTACAGCACCTGGATCAGCGGCTTTGCGCTGTTCACGGTGTCCTACCTCTACAGCGCCAGCACCTACCTCATCGACAAGTCGCGCATGGACTGGGCGCCCGCCACAGCCATCGTCGTGGCGCTCGCGTTCTTTGTGGTGTTCTGGCTGCTGTACGACGCCATCTGCCGCATCTTTGGCCAGCGCAAGAACGGCGACGCCATCGTGGGCGCGCTGGTGCTGGTGCTGGTGTGCATCGCCTCGTGGCTGGCCTGCCACTGGTTTGCGGGCCGCGCGGCCTTCTTGCTGGTGGGCGCGATGATCGCCACGGCCATGAGCGCCAACGTGTTCTTCTGGATCATCCCCGGCCAGCGCACCGTCATCGCCCAGATCAAGGCGGGCGAGCCCGTGGACCCGATCCACGGCAAACGTGGCAAGCAGCGCAGCGTGCACAACACCTACTTCACGCTCCCGGTGCTGTTTGCCATGCTCAGCAACCACTACAGCTTTACCTGGAGCCACCCGCAGAACTGGCTGGTGCTGATCCTGATGATGTTTGCGGGCGCGGCCATCCGCCAGTTCTTCGTGATGCGCCACGGCTACAAGCTGGGCCGCAACGGCAACCCGCTACCCTATGCGCTGGTGGGCGTGGTGGTGATTGTGGGCGCCATCGCCTGGATGCGCCCGGCACCCGTCGCCGCTGTGGCTGCCGTGGCCACCCCCGCGCCAACTGCCGGTGTTGCTCCTGTTTCAGGAGCTACCGGGGCAGGCGCAACGGGCGCAGGCGGCCCAATTGACTTCAAATCGGTGCAGGCCGTGCTGGAGCAGCGCTGCTACATGTGCCACGGCGAGCAGGTGCAGATGAAGAACCTGCGGCTCGATTCGCCCGCGCTGGCCCAGCAGCATGCCCAGGCCGTCTACCAGCAGGTGGTGGTGCAAAAGCTCATGCCCATGAACAACGCCACGGGCATGACGGATGCCGAGCGTGCGCTGGTCAAGCGCTGGTTCGAGGCAGGGGCGCCCACGGGGCCTTAAGGGTGATGACTATTACGGTTGGTACTGCGCAAGATGGCCCAAGTGGGCATTCGATTGCATTGCAAAAGGTCGGTGCAGCACTGCTACGTACTTTAGGGGCGGCCGCCAATGCTCCCGCTTTCGGTGCCAATTCTCCAACCCAATCGCACCTGTCTCGCTCGGAGTCGTGGCTCGTCTGCTCCAACGGGTAGCAAGTGGGCTAGGCTCATCGCTGTGGTTGCCTTTGCAGGGAAAGCACACCTCGGATCTCTAGATATCTGACGAAGGGAAAGGCAACTAAGGCCGTCAATGAAAATGCTAGTGCCATGACGAAGGGTGCCAAGATGAGCATTGCCGCGTCAAGCCAGCCGAAATTCAAAAGAGGGCTGTCAATTCCTACGGACCAAGCCTCGTATGCATATGCGAAGGGTGTGAGTACCACCGTCCCCACCAGGCCAGCCCAGAAGTTCGCTTTCAAGAAAGTTGTGAGGTCCATTGCTTCTCCAATAGCAACTAGCGATTGAGCGACGATCAAACGCGTTCTTGTGCAGCAAGTGTGTGCGCTGAGTTTGACTGAGTATTCGACTCCCCAGTTGCTGCGATTGTTAGGGAGTTATACATCTCAGTTAGGGGGAGGCCTGTTAGGCGATTTTGTCAGGCGCGTATGGCGCTTTGGTGCGGCGTCACTCTGCGCTCAAGCGAAGCCGTTCAGATCCCTCTCCCTTGACGACGGTGGCGTCGATCTCCACCACCTGCCCCGGGTATCCAAGGCGGGCGACACCCAGGAGCGTTGCCGGAGGCACTTGCCCGCCAAAGTGCTCGGTCACGGCGCCCCAGGCCGCTGAAAGGTCGGCCTGTTCGCCGACGACGTAGACAACAAGGCGGCGAATGTCTGGCGCGGCAAACCCGTGAACCGCCAGCACCTTGCTCAGATTCGCCAGGCACTGCGATGCCTGGGCGCTCGGATCTCCAGGTGCCACGATCGAGCCATCGGCGGCCTGCGGCACCTGGCCTGCAAGGAAGAGCTGGCTCCCCACGCGCTGCGCGTACTGATAGTTCGGTGTGCTTGGCAGGCCTGAGGCGATTTCGGCTTCGTTCATGGGTGGTGGAGCGTGAGATGTGGCGGGAGTTCTTTTGTGGCGCCTAGCGTTTGACATGTGAGGCATGACCCCGCTTGCCGGGGCATGTCCTCTCGATGGAAGGGCTAGACAGCACCGCGCGCCAGCTCGAATGCCCGCCGTGTTTGAACCATGTACACAGCTGGCCCATCGGGGGTGTTTATCGTCCGTTGCGGCACGAACCCCGCCTTCTCGTAGCAGCGGATGGCTCGCAGGTTGTCCGGAGACGGGTCGGTCTGAATCTTGGTTACCTCAGGGTCGTTGAACAGCATCTCAACAAGCGCCCGAACCAGCTTGGTTCCAAGGCCTTTCCCCAACTGCGATGGATCTGCCAGGGATTGGTCTATTCCACGGACTCCAGGATCGGTTTCTTCTTCCCACCACCCGCTACCACTTCCAAGTGCGACATATGACTGCGCGTACCCCATCGGTTCGTTGTCCAGCATGGCGATGTATGGCGTGACAGACTCTTTCGCCAGAGCGTTTGGCAGGTACTCCTGCTGCACTTCAGCGAGTGTCGGCCGTGCTTCTTCTCCGCCCCACCACTCCACGATGTGAGGCCGGTTCAGCCAGTCATGGAGCATGGGAAGGTCCTGCTCGGTCATGAGGCGCAGTGTGACTGAGCCATGGTTGGTACTCATGAAAACGGACTCCGTGTTGCCCAACGACGGGCTAGGCCGTGCGGGGCTGAGGTTGATAGATGACTTTGAATTTCTCACAGGCGAGCAACATCCTCTCGTCAAACTGTCGCCCGGCTCTGGCGCACTCCTGCTCGAAGTACCGTCGATGGCCCTCAAGCCAGTAGGCGAGAGACCCGTCGCCTTCACCTTCGACGGCCGCAAACTCTGCGGTGACTTCGTTGTAGGGCACAACATCGACGGCTTGCGTCTCGATGACGCAGAGCGGCTGGCCTGACCAGGCTGTGACGATGCTGAGGTCTCCCGGCTTCGGGGGCCGTATTCCCTGGTCTTCGTAGGACCACAACGAGCCAGCGGTTGCACGCTTGACGCCGCGCAGCACCAGGTCGGCCAGTTCGTCGGCAAGCTTCTCGCTGTCGCCAAAGATGCAGACGTCGTAGTAGCGGCCATGATCGGCGGTCCCTGTGGCGAGCAGGAACTCGTTCCAGAACGGAAGAAGCTGTGGGGGGACGGGCATAGGTTGGTTTACGGCCTGATGTGGAAGTGAGGAGCAGCTGGCGCGAAGGGGTGGGGACCACAAGCTCAGCTGGTGGCTGTCCCGCTCGACTGCAGGGTCAGACGCTTTCTTCACGACGGATTTCCGAAGTAACACGCTGAATCGAATACGGCTCCAATCGCGCAGGCCAGAAACCAGGGGGACCACAGCCACCGTGATGATGGAACTCACGGGATGCGATGGGCATGGTGTTTTTGGTTTGAGCTATTCCCTGCACTCGGGCCCGTTTTCCCATCCAACGCTCAAGAGCAGCTAGGTGGGGCTGGATGCTGCCATTCTCGAAGGCTAGCCAACCGCTGGATCGATAGATGGCGCCTTCAATTTCATCATCACCTCTGCGTTCAGATTTGGGGTCGTGGAGGAGCTCGTAGCCTTCGGGCTTTGCGTTCAAAAATTCTGCGAAACACGCTTGCCCCAGCCGTACAAACTATAGCTTGCGAAGTTGAAAGGCAAGGTAATCACACCTCCAATTCGAGCCGCGCACAGAACCGATGAACAGATGGGACGGTGCTCCTAGGCGCTCCCAGGCGCTCCTCGGTGCGCCTGGGACCGAGGCGAACTGGCTTGCAGCGTGAATCGCACGGCCCCTGTACCTGACTGAACCTGCGCTGCTCCCTCCACCCCCTACGCCGCCAGCACATCCTGCAGCGCCCGCGTGGCGGCCAGCGCGCCCAGGCTGGATTCGGTGAAGCCGCCGTGCAGCACCACACCGGTGGCGGCCAGCTTGGCCTCGTGTTTGGCCACGGCGGCCAGGTTGGCCACCTCTTCGGCGTGCCGGAAGCGCCCGGGGGTGATGCGCACCGCTCCGATGGCCAGCGTGGTGCACGGGAAGAACCGCCGCACGCCATGCCGGTCTTCTGCGTGGATGCCGCCCGCCAGCCGGGCGCCGTCGTCGAACAGCGTGACGGCCTCGCGCGCAAATTCGTCCACGATGTTCTTGCAGCGCTGCAGCCAGTTGCTGCTCTGAAAGATCAGCATGAAATCGTCCCCGCCCACATGGCCCACGAAGTCGCGGCGCGCGTCGCAGTGGGCCGTGGCCAGGCGCGCCACCAGGCGGATCATCTGGTCGCCGCGCCAGTAGCCGTAGTGGTCGTTGAAGGGCTTGAAGTTGTTCAGGTCGGCGTAGCAGGCCACAAACTCGGTGCCGCTCTCCAGCAGGCGCTGCATGTGCAGGCTGATGGGAATGTTGCCGGGCAGAAAGGTCAGCGGGTTGGCGTGCCGCGCGGCCTCGATGCGGGTCTCGGTCACGGCGCGCACCAGCTGGTCGCCCGTGCCCAGGCCCAGGTAGCGGCCGTTGTCGGTCACGATGTAGCCGTCGCTCAGGTAGCGCTGGTCCTGCGAGGTGAGGATGCCCACCAGCTGGTCCACGTCGCAGTCCAGCTCCACTACCCGCGGCGCCTGGTTGGCGAAGGCCAGGCAGGATTTGCGGCCATGCACTTCGCGGAAGTACAGCGTGGCGTAGTGGTTCATGAACTGCTGGCGGTTGATGAGCGCCACGGGGCGGGTGCCATCCACCACGGCCAGCGCATGCAGGTCGGTGTGCTGGTGGAAGATCGCGGCCACCGCATCGTTGCTGGTGGCGGGCGATGCGGTGGGGGCTTGCACCACCAGCAGGCTGCGCAGGATGCCCGGGCGTGCGGTCTGGCCCAGGTGTGGCAGCACGGCCACGCGGCGGTCCTGCATCACTTCCAGCGCCGGGCCCTCCACCGTGTCGCGTGGCTCGCGTGCCGGGCGGCCCAGCAGCCAGCCCTGGCCGAAGGGGATGTCCAGGTCGCGCAGCGCGCGCAGGTCGTCGCGGGTTTCGATGCCTTCGGCAATCAGCTTGGTGCCAAACACATCGGCAATGCCCTTGATGGCCTGCAGCATCTGCAGGTTCTCGGGGTGGTCGCTGATGTCGTGGATGAAGTATTTGTCGATCTTCACGAAGTCGGGCTTGACCTCGGACCACAGCCGCAGGCTGGAGCGGCCGTCGCCAAAATCGTCCAGCGCCACGCGCGCACCGCAGGCGTGCACGGCCTTGATGGCCTGGCGCAACACGGGCATATCGCTCACGCGCTCGTGTTCGGTGATCTCCAGCACCAGCATGCGGGCGCTCAGGCCAAAGCTGCGCACGGTCTCGCCCAGCATCTCGGCGCCCACCAGCGCCACGCCGTGCACCAGTGCATCGGCGCTGATGTTGACGAACAGGCGGCCCGGCGCTTCGTGCTGGCCCCATTGGGCGAGTGCGGTGAACACGCACAGCAGCTCGAAGTCCTGCAGGATGCCCTCCTGCCGCGCCAGGCTCAGCAGCACGTCGGGGGTGTGGAGGGGTGAGTCCTGGGGGCCCCGGATCAGGGCCTCATGGGCATGGATGTTGCCCTCGCGCAGATCGGCCAGGGGCTGGAAGACGCAGTGCAGCCCACCCGCCTGCATCAGCCGGGCCAGCGGGCCGGTGCCATGGCGTGCAGCGGGCGACAGCAGCGCCATCATCGCCTCCAGCCGGCTCCATTGGGTGTTCTGCATCGCGTTGTGGTCCCTGAGCAAGGACGCAAAGATACCCAGCCGCCGTGACGGTTTGGTTACAGAATCCAGGTCGCTATATTTTTAATAGCTTGCATGGCATGTCTGTAGAGCGGAGAGGGCCTTTTTTGTTCAAAAATGGCCCTCTCAAGAGCCTCAGAAACGGTGGCGGACGCCCACGCCCACGCTGCTGCCCTTGGCCTGGTTGGTGATGCGGTCGGCCATGGCCATCACGTACAGGTCGGTGCGCTTGGACAGGAAATGGTCGTAGCCTACGGTGAAGGTCTTGCGCGAGATGTCGGTGGCGCTCAGCGTGGTCTGTGCCCACGATGCCAGCACCTTGCCGGTGGCGCCCACGGGCACCGACACGCCCAGCTGCGTGGTCTTGGCCTTGTTGGTGGTGTTGTCGGCCTTGGCCTGGCCATAGCTGGCAAAGGCCTTGACCACCGTGAAGTCGTAGGCGCCGCCCAGCATCCAGTCGGTCTTGGTGCTGCCCAGGTAGGTGCTGGGCACGGCGGGGTTGCTCATCTGGTCGCGCTCGTAAAAGCCGGTGAGCGTGATGGGGCCGCTGAAGTACATCGCGTTGATGCCCACGTTCTTCTTGCCGCTGTCGCCCGCGATCTCGCCAAACTGGTAGTGCAGGTTGGCCGAGAGCCCGCCAAAGTTGGGCGTGCTGTAGATGATCTCGTTGGCCCAGCCTGTGTCCGACGGCGTGGTGGAACCCCAGCCGGTGCCGTTGAACAGCGGCACGTTCATGTGCAGGATCACGGGCGCAAAGGTGAATGAGTCGCCCAGCGGGTTCGACAGGATGGAAGGCAGGAAGTTGGGCGCCAGGCCCCGGCCCACAGTGACGCTGCCGAAGCCGCCCGACAGGCCCACGTTGGCGTCGCGCGAGAAGAAGGTGTCGTTGGCGAAGCGGCCCTGGATGCCGCTGTCCACCTTGATGAAGGAGGTGAGCGCGAAGTTGGCCTTGAGCCCACCGCCCAGGTCCTCCGTGCCCTTGACGCCAAACCACGACGTAGTCATGCCGCCGCTGCCC
>NZ_JBWKZU010000045.1:0-45521 GCF_059424825.1 Acidovorax sp. GW101-11A03
GCATCTGCATCGGCATCTGCATCGGCATCTGCATCGGCATCTGCATCGGCATCTGCATCTGCATCGGCATCTGCATCTGCATCGGCATCTGCATCGGCATCTGCATCGGCATCTGCATCTGCATCGGCATCGGCATCTGCATCTGCATCGGCATCTGCATCGGCATCTGCATCGGCATCGGCATCTGCATCGGCATCTGCATCGGCATCTGCATCGGCATCTGCATCGGCATCTGCATCTGCATCGGCATCTGCATCGGCATCTGCATCGGACTCAATGAATGCATCACCCGAGCCAACCAAAGCCGCCGCTGCTTGGGGTTCAAAACCGAACTGGTACTCCACCCCATCGGTCTCTTCCCCATTGCGCAGCAACTGCACAAAGCCATGGCCACCGCCACCGCCACCGCCACCGCCGCCCGCCGCGGTGGCTTCCAATTCATCCAGGTCACCCCCACGCTGCAGGGCCTCAATCACAGCCTGAATGCTGCCATCGGCTACGCTGTTCTCTGCGGCAGGGGTACCTCCAGGCGCTTCCACCATGCTGTCATCGAGCTTCACGTTCTCATTCGCAGCCATCTGAAAAACATCGCCGTCGCTCATTTGCAACTCAATGCGAGAGTCTCCCAGGGTAACAATGACATCCCCAAGTTGCAGAGACTCGCCAACTTGCACTTGGTGGCGAATCCCCGCTGTGTCAGTAGCAAAAGCGGTCCCGACGACAGCAACAACGGTAGCGATTTGAGTCATGATCGTCTCCACAACCGCATGGCTTGGAATGCTCAATGCATCCATCCCAGCAGATGGGACGCAGGTTAGCCCTGTAACGCAAGGCTGGCTATTGGACTGAAGTACAACTTCGGCTTACCCCGCATGCGCGAGCGATAAAAAGGACAGCGCACCGGCAACAACCAGACTGATCGAGCAGAGACAGAACACGGTGGCAGAAACCCCGTTGCTCACAAGAGGCCGTCCTCACCCTCATCACTCAGCAGACGCAAACTATTGGCCAGATGAGACCGGGTTTGTTGCCTGGCTAGCAGTTTGTCCTGGGCGGCCTGCGGCAAATCTGTAAATCGGATCACCCCTCGCTCAACAAGGAGATTGATCAGATCTTCCGTCACCCGGGCAAGGCTGGCATCGGTCTCACTGAGGGGGTTTGGATTGGGGTGCTTATCAGGCATCACCGCCCTCCGCGCCAGCCTTGCGAGGTGTGCGAGCACCAGCAGACAGGAAGAGCGCCAGTTGAAGCCTGTCACGCACCTCCAGCTTCTCAAACACAGCGCCCAGATGTGCTTTGACGGTCCGCTCTGAAATGTTCAAGCGTGATGCCACTTCTTTGTTGGAGAGCCCCGCAGCTACGGCCTTGGCCACTTGGCTTTCGCGGGCCGACAGCATCGAAATGTCACCACGTCCCGCGGTTTCGCTGCGTTGCAGCAAGTTGGTCGTGGCTGCAAGAAACCGGGCCACCAAACCCGCCCCTGGCCATAGACCGCCGTGCTCTACAACAACAGCCACCTCCCTAAACAAGGAGGGCGAGGAGTGCAAATGGACATATCCTTTTGCACCCGCTTGCAACGCAAGCAGTGCCTCCTGATCCTCAGGCATCGCCGATAGAACCACAGGGTGGCATGCGGGAGCTTCTCTTGACAGCTGCAACAGCCATTCCATCCAGTTCGTGTGGGCGACGGGCACCCACACCACAGTTACGCCTGCCGAGGCTGGGCTGTCCGGGCTCGGCGGTTCGTGCGGAGGCAACGGCGGGCCAGGCAAAGCAATGCCCTCAGGGAACGCCTGGTACCAACGGGCTGGCACATTCACCAGAGCCCCGGTGAGAAAACAATGTCTGGTTTTCATCGTTCGGACAGTGCATTGGCCTTGGCTCGAAGGACGGGCTTCAGCAGATAAGACAGGATCGTCTTCTTGCCAGTGAGAATGTCAACCTGCGCCACCATTCCAGGGATGATGGGCTGGCTGTCCCCCAGGCTGGGTTTGTGGGTACGCACCCGCACCAGATAAAAAGCGTTGCCTTTGTCATCCACGAGTGAATCAGCGCCAATGCCGATCACGTCGGCATCGAGCCCACCGTAAATAGAAAAGTCGTAGGCCGTGAACTTCACCAGTGCCTTTTGCCCCGGGCCAAGGAAGGCAATGTCCTTGGGCGAAATTTTGGCCTCAAGGATCAGGGTGTCATCCAGCGGCACAATTTCCAGAACCTCTTTGCCAGGCTGCACCACCCCGCCCACGGTGTTCACCAGCACACGCTTCACGGTACCTCGTACGGGGGACCTGATTTCAGCGTGTTTGACTTTGTCGGCAAGCGCCCGCCCGCCCTCTGACAGGCTTGAAAGCTTGCTCATGGTTTCTGACAACTCAGCGCTCATCTGATTGCGCGCAGTCAGTTGAACCTCTTCAATGCGGCGTTCTGCCTCCTGGATTGCGGCTTGCACGCGGGACATCTGGGCGGTGGCCTGCTCCTGGTCGCCTTTGAGTCGGGATACATCCCGCTCCAACCGCAAAACTTCGACCTCTGACACCGCCCCGGTTTTGACCATGGGGCGGGTGGCGCTCAACTCCTGCTGCAGGTATGCCATACCCTGATTGGCCTGTGCCAAACGCGCCCGTACCTCATTCAATTCCTGGCGGCGCTGCATCAATTGATTTTGCGAGATCGATATCTGCGCACTGATCTCCTCGCGACGAGACTCATAAAGTCGCCGCTCCTGCGCCACAATCTCTGGCGCATCACGCTGCAACTCAGGTGAAGGGTTAAAAGCCAAGCCCCGCGTCAAAGCTTGCAGCCGCAAGGCTTTTGCCTGCAACGCCAACTGGCTGGCGCGACTCTCCAGCATGTTGGACACAAACCGTGTGGGATCCACACTCATCAAAAGCTGACCCGCCTCTACCACTTGACCTTCACGCACCAGCAACGACTCCACCACGCCGCCGTCCACGCTCTGCACTATCTGTACTTGACTGGATGGAACCACTTTCGCATCTCCACGAGTTACCTCGTCAATCGGGGATACCGCCGCCCAACCCAGCAGCACCAAAACGATCAGTGCAGCAAACCTCAAGAGAAGGCGGGCCCGAAGTGGCTCTTGCTGCAGCCGGGCCCAATCAGCATCGCCCTCCGCATCAATCGGCCCGTGGTTTGACCTTGCCACGCGTTGCAGAAATCGCCCAAACAACCCTTCGCCTGCAACTGTGGCGCTTTGGCTTGCATGGTGCCGTGCTTCATAAGCACCGTGTTCTGCACTGGCGGTCATGTTCATGCCGCCTTTCCAATGCGGCCCTGCCGCAGGGCAGTGACAACCTGGTCCTTGGGTCCGTCCGCCACTATGCGCCCGGCGTCCATCACTATGATGCGATCCACCATGTCAAGCAACGACACCCGGTGACTGACAAGAATCAAGGTCTTGCCCTGGCTAAAAGCGCTCAAGCGCTTTTTGATCCCCTCTTCGCTGGAGTGATCCATGGCAGACGTTGGTTCGTCGAGCAGCAGGATCGCAGGGTCATTGATGACGGCACGCGCAATGGCAACCCCCTGGCGCTGACCACCGGAGAGGGACTCACCGCGCTCTCCCACCACCATGTCAAAACCTTGCGGATGCCCATTGACCAAGTCCAGGATACCCGCCACTTCTGCCGCTTTGATCACCTCTGCGTCATCGGCCAGCGGGGCTCCCATGGTGATGTTCTCGCGCAAAGTGCCATAAAACAGCATGACGTCCTGCTGCACACAACCAATCTGCCGACGCAGTTCTGCCGGGTCCAGTTGACGGTGGTCAATGCCATCGATGAGAACAGCCCCTTCTGACGGGCGGTACAACCCCAGAATCAGCTTTTCCAAGGTGGTCTTCCCGGAGCCAATGCGTCCAAGAATCGCAACCCGCTCCCCGGGCTGGATGGAAAAAGACAGCTTGCGCAAAGCGGGCACTTGCTGCCCCGGATAGGTGAAGCTGACATCACGGAACTCTATGGCACCGAGCAGAGCGCCACGGCTGATGAAACCCGCCCCTTCCGGACGCTCCACCTCGCGCTGCATCACCTCGTCAAGGGAGCTGAGCGCAGTAGACGCCGCATGGTACTGAACCAGCAAGCCGGCCACTTGCCCCACTGGAACCATAGCCCGGGACGCGAGCATGGTGCACGCGATCAGGCCACCGATGGTGAGTTGCTTGTCCGCGATCATGTAAACGCCAATGATCACGATTACCAAACTGATTAACTGCTGTACGAAGGAGGAGCTTTGCATGACCGATGTGGACAGGAATCGCAACTGGACCCCCACCCGTGAAAGCAAGGCGACGCTCTGCTCCCATTTGCGTTGCACGACAGCCTCTGCCCCCAAGGTCTTAAGCGTCTCCATACCCACGAGCCCTTCTATCAACGTGGCGTTGCGCTGCGCACCCGCTCTATGGGCAGTTTCGGAAAGGCGACGCATCTGCCTTTGAACACCAAGGGAGAAGAGCAGCATGAAGGCGCATCCAACAACCAGGGGGATCAACATGGGCGGAGCTATCCATGCGATGACCGCCATGAAAATCAGCGCGAAAGGCAGGTCAATAAAGGCGATCACCGTGGCCGATCCGATGAAGTCCCGAACGGCCTCAAAAGCGCGCAGGTTTGCGGCAAAGGAGCCAGCCGACGTGGTGCGCAGCTCCATCCTCATGCCCAGCACACGCTCCATGATCAACGCGGACAAACGAATGTCAGCACGACTGCTGGCCAGATCCACAAAACGACTGCGCAGGATGCGCAGCACCAAATCTCCCACCAGCACAACCATTAGTCCCACCGCCAGCACCCACAGTGTGTCAAGTGCGTTGTTGGGAACCACCCGGTCATACACCACTCGAACAAAAATGGGCAACCCCAGGGCAAGCAAGTTGGCAATGAACGCCGCCAGCAGCACGTCCCGATACAGCCCTCTGTTCTCCGCTATGACACTCCAGAACCAGTGCCCTTGGCGGCCAGCATGAACTTGCGGAGCCCGAGCATCAAAACGCATGGTCGGCCGCAAGTAGATGGAGGAACCACTGTAGAGCGCCTCCAGGGCGACGCGGTCCACCACGACTTGGCTGTCGGGCAAATCGGTATAGATCACGTGCGCTACAGTTTGCTGGGCATCCCACCCAGTCAGTACGCACGCGCTTCCATCGCGCAGCAACAAAATTGCTGGCAACAACGCCGGGTTGAGCCGCACAAGCGGGCTTCGCACCAGTTGGGAACTGAACCGCGCCCTGCGGGCCGCACGGGCGAACAGCCCAGGGGTAAGCCGTGCCTTGTTGGCAGGCAGCCCCGCCATGATTGCATCACGGGTCAGCGTTTCGCCGTGGCAGCGAGCTGTAATGAGTAAACAGTCGAGCAGATAGTCTCTACAGGCCGCCTGCTGCGAGGCTGGATGGCTCGACTGAACCGCCTCCGAGTACATAGCTCATTCCCTTGGAATTTCACTGTTTTGAAAGTGAAACACATGGAAACGAAATCGTCGAACGGTAAATGTGCAGCGCACGGGAAAACCCGTACCTGCAGTAAAAAATCCGATGGCCCAAAAAATTCGTTAGCAAATGGCTATGCAAGTTTCTGCACCGTCAGGGAGAACGCCATCGATGCATCCGCAGACTGCCCATCAGGCAAAAAATCAGAAAGTCACTGCCATGCCCGGCACATCCACCCGCACGATGGGCTTGGCCAGCGCAGCGCTGGCAGCGCGCGCAAAGTCGCGCGACCAGGCGGCGTCTTGCATCAGCGGCGCCCCTGCGGCGCGGGCCACGGTGAGCACCTTGTCGGCCAACAGCACCTTGCCGCTGGCGCGTAATGGTTCGCAGTCCAGCGAGATGAATTGCTCATCCAGCCAGCGCCGACCTGCCTCGTGGCCCATGGGCTCTGCGCCCTCCAGGTCAAAACGGAACTCTTGATCTCCGGTCAGCTTGACCGACACTTCGCTATGCATGGTGACTCACCTTTCTTCTGAACTGCGGACTTGCTCCAAGGACCCATCCAAGAGGCCCATAAAGCCCTGAACTGCACGGGATGTGCAATCTTCTGGGGTCTCAGTTTAGAGCCAGTCGCTGCGCAGGCACTCAGCGCGCGCGGCGCGCTTTCACAGCGTTAGACAGTTCTGCCAACGCCTGCAGCGAATCGTCCCAGCCCAGGCAGGCGTCAGTGATGCTTTTGCCGTATTCCAGCTTGCTCGCATCGTCCTTGCCTGGGGTGAACTTCTGGGCCCCGGCGGTGAGGTGGCTTTCGATCATGAGACCGAACACGCTGCGCGAGCCGCCCGCCAATTGCGCCGCAACGTCACGCGCCACTTCAAGCTGCTTTTCATGCTGCTTGCTGCTGTTGGCATGGCTGCAATCCACCATCAGCGTGGCGGGCAGTTTGGCGGCTTCGAGGTCCTTGCAGGCAGCGGCCACACTGGCGGCGTCGTAGTTGGGCGTCTTGCCGCCGCGCAGGATCACGTGGCAGTCCTTGTTGCCCTTGGTGTTGACGATGGCAACCTGGCCGTTCTTGTGCACCGACAGGAAGTGGTGGCCCCGGCTGGCCGACTGGATGGCGTCGGTGGCGATGCGGATGTTGCCGTCCGTGCCATTCTTGAAGCCGATGGGCGCGGAGATGCCCGAGGCCAGTTCACGGTGCACCTGGCTTTCGGTGGTGCGTGCACCAATCGCGCCCCAGCTGATGAGGTCGCCGATGTACTGGGGCGAAATCACGTCGAGGAACTCGCTGCCTGCAGGCATGCCCAGGCGGTTGATCTCGATCAGCAACTGGCGCGCAATGCGCAGGCCCTCGTCGATGCGGTAGCTCTCGTCCAGGTAGGGGTCGTTGATGAGGCCCTTCCAGCCGACGGTGGTGCGTGGCTTCTCGAAATACACACGCATCACAATTTCAAGGGTGTCGGCGTACTGCGTGCGCACGGCCATCAGGCGGCGTGCGTAGTCCACCGCAGCAGCGGGATCATGGATGGAACAGGGGCCGATGATGACCAGCAGGCGGTCGTCCTTGCCAGCCATGATGTTGTGGATGTTCTTGCGGGTCTGGGTGATCAGCGTCTCCACCGGCGTACCGCCGATGGGGAAGAAGCGGATCAGATGCTCGGGAGGAGGCAACACGGTGATGTCCTTGATACGTTCGTCGTCGGTCTGGCTGGTTTTCTCGACGCTGCGGTACCAGGCATCGCTGGTGGGGGTGTTGGAGACCGTCATGGTTGCTTCCTCGTGGAGTCGGTTGGAGTGGATGGAAAAACGGGAGGGCTGAAAAACAAAAACCGCCGGGCTTTGCAGCGTCGGCGGTTGGTATGGGGAGGTTGTGTTTGCTTGCGCGTTTTCCTCTCATCCGCCGGGGACCGAGATAAAAAACCAAAAATAAAACGCGCTGCGAACTTGCATGGCAGCCAATGTAGCACAGGAGTGCGGCAGTGCAGCAACCCCAGACTGTTGCGATTGCACGACAACCTGCACCATTTAAAACCGAATGCCCAGGCTTGTGCCTCAGCTTCGCAAGCGGCGCAACCAGGCCTGCATGCGCTGCAGCGCTGACACCTTGCGCGGCGGCACCTCCTGAAGGTCGCTGAGAGGATCGCTCTGGTGCTCGTACATATCCACCAGCAACAGCGCCTCGCCCAGCGTGCGCCATGCCAGCAGCTCGAAGTGGTCAAAACTCGCGCTTTCGCGGGTGCTGCGGCGCTCCAGCATCTGCTGCCAGTCGGCAATGGCATTGCGCAAGTCGCGCAACGCGCGCTGGTAGGCACCAAACTCGTACAGCGCATGCCAGGCGGAGCCCAGGCCCGTCAAGAACAGCTGGTGCTCTCTTGCGCAGTGCGACAGCGCCACAACGCGCCGCGTGATCTCGGTCGTGTCCGTACTGGTGCGGCGGGCGCGAACTGCTTCGTCGATCTGCATGGACAGCGCACCCAGGCTGTCGCGCAATTGGCGCGAGTCTTCGTCGGCGACACCTTCCCGCAGAAAACGGCTGATGTCCCCAAACGACTGGAGTGTCAGCAGTTGGCTGGGACGCGTGGCAGGCATGGTGGCTCCCATTTTGCGCTGCCTGTGGGCTAGCACAGCGCTTTGCACCGTCTGCTCAGCACTGGTGGTGGGAGCGCGCAACACACGGGCGCCCCCGCGCCCTATCTCAGGCCGTCCCGCCCACCGTCAACCCCTCGATGCGCAGCGTGGGTTGGCCCACGCCCACGGGCACGCTCTGGCCTTCCTTGCCACAGGTGCCCACGCCGCTGTCCAGGCGCATGTCGTTGCCGATCATGGTGACCTTCTTGAGCGACTCGGGGCCGCTGCCCACGATGGTGGCGCCCTTCACGGGGTACTGGATCTTGCCGTTCTCGACCCAGTAGGCCTCACTGGCCGAGAACACGAACTTGCCCGAGGTGATGTCCACCTGGCCGCCACCAAAGTTGCTGGCGTACAGGCCCTTCTTGATGCTGGCGATGATTTCCTGTGGATCCTTGTCGCCGCCCAGCATGTAGGTGTTGGTCATGCGGGGCATGGGGATGTGGGCATAGCTCTCGCGGCGGCCATTGCCGGTGGGCGCCACGCCCATCAGGCGCGCGTTGAGGCTGTCCTGAATGTAACCTTTGAGGATGCCGTCCTCGATCAGCACGTTGCGCTGGCTGGCGTGGCCCTCGTCGTCCACATTGAGCGAGCCCCGGCGGTCGGCGATGGTGCCATCGTCCAGCACCGTGACACCCTTGGCCGCCACACGCTGGCCGATGCGGCCGCTGAAGGCGCTGGAGCCCTTGCGGTTGAAGTCGCCCTCCAGCCCGTGGCCCACGGCCTCGTGCAGCAGGATGCCGGGCCAGCCCGAACCCAGCACCACCGTCATCTCGCCCGCCGGCGCGGGGCGCGATTCAAGGTTGACCAGGGCGGCATTCACGGCTTCGTCCACATACTTGCCCATCTGCTCGTCGTCGAAGTAGGCCAGGCCAAAACGCCCGCCGCCACCGGCCGAGCCCATTTCGCGGCGGCCGTTCTGCTCGGCGATCACCGTGACCGACAGGCGCACCAGCGGACGCACATCGGCTGCCAGGGTGCCATCGGCACGGGCCACCAGCACCACGTCGTACTCGCTGGCCAAGCCCGCCATGACCTGGGCCACGCGCGGGTCCTTGGCGCGGGCGCGTTGCTCCAGCCGCTCCAGCAGCGCGACCTTGGCCGTGCTGTCCAGCGAAGCGATCGGGTCCACACCCGGGTACAGGCTGCGGCTCAATGCTACTTTTTTAGTAGCGATCTTTGCTTTACCAGCGCGCGCAGAGGCCGAAATAGACCGCACAGTGCGGGCCGCGTCCAGCAGCGATGCCTCGGAGATGTCGTCGGAATACGCAAAGGCCGTCTTCTCGCCGCTCACGGCACGCACACCCACGCCCTGGTCGATGCTGAAGGAGCCCGTCTTGACGATGCCTTCCTCCAGGCTCCAGCCTTCGCTGCGCGTGTACTGGAAGTACAGGTCGGCATCGTCCACCTGGTGGGCACGGATCTCGGCCAGAGCTCGGGCCAGGTGGCTTTCGTCGAGGCCGAAGGGGGTCAGCAGCAGTTCACGGGCAACATCGATGCGCTGGCTGGTTGCCGCGCGCTGGGGGGCGGCAGTGGGAGTGCGGAAAGTCATCGGGGCATTTTAGGCGCCCGGCCATGCCCGCACGGGCGCAAGGGCACGGGCGGCAGCGCCCGCACCCAGGCTTCAGCCCCTCAGCCTGCCGCTGTCAGGTCGCTGGTTGGCGCGCCAGGGGCGTTCTGCTGGACGGACTCGATGCCCGCGTCGCGCGCCTTTTCACCGGAGTACATCTGGCTTTGGCCGATCACTTGGCCGTTGGCCGCCTTGAGCGTGAAGTAGGGGGAGCCGTCCTTGGCACAGAGCCGTCCATAGCGGCCGTCGTTGGGCGCATTCTTCTTGACGGACTCAATGCCGTTGAGCGCGCTGGCCTTGGAGTCGTACATCTCGCTGGTCAGGATGACCTGCCCGTTGCCCGCCAGGAGGTTGAACACAAACTTGTCATTCTTGGACTTCTTCAGCTCGAACTTCGACGCCATGGGAGTACCTCCAGAGGTTGCCAAAACACAGTTGGCAGCCGCTTTGTAACCGGAAGGCCCGGCGCACGCAACGCCACACAAGCCCCTGCGCCAGACCCGGCCATGAGCGAACCTGCGGTCTCGCAGGGGATAGCAATCAGCCCCTAAAGCGCCGCCCGAGGGTCCTTGGTGTCCTGCTTCTGCGCTCGAGCCACCGACATCAGGATGCCCAGCGCCAGCCCCAGCGTGACCATGGCCGTGCCGCCATAGCTGATGAAGGGCAGCGGCACCCCCACCACGGGCAGAATGCCACTGACCATGCCCATGTTCACGAAGGCATAGGTGAAGAAGATCATCGACACGGCACCTGCCATCAGGCGCCCGAACAGGCTGGTGGCTCCCACGGCAATCGCCAGGCCGCGCCAGACGAGCAGCAGGAAGCAGACGATCAGGAACAGGTTGCCTGCGAGGCCAAACTCCTCGGAATAGGCGGCGAAGATGAAGTCGGTGGTGCGCTCGGGGATGAACTCCAGGTGGGTCTGCGTGCCAGCCATGAAGCCCTTGCCCCACACGCCCCCCGAGCCGATGGCGATCATGCCCTGGATGATGTGGAAGCCCTTGCCCAGCGGGTCGCGGGTGGGGTCCAGCAGCGTGCAGATGCGCTGCTGCTGATAATCGTGCAGCACGGGCCAGCGCACCCCGTCCGCGCACCACGCATCGCCCATGATCACCAGGATGGCAATGCCCAGGCCGCCAATGAGCACCGGCGGCAGCACCAGTTTCCAGGACAGGCCGGCAAAGAAGATCACCGACAGGCCCGCCGCCAGCACCAGCAGCGAGGTCCCCAGGTCGGGCTGCTTCATGATCAGGCCCACCGGCACCACCAGCAGCAGCCCCGCCGCCACAAAATCCAGCGGGCGCAAGGTGCCCTCGCGCTTCTGGAACCACCAGGCCAGCATCAGCGGCATCGCAATCTTGAGGATTTCGCTGGGCTGGATGACGATGCCCACGTTGATCCAACGTGTAGCCCCCTTCTTGGTGATGCCGAACAGCGCCACCGCCACCAGCAGCGCCACGCCCGCTGCGTACAGCGGTACGGCGCAGGCCATGATCTTTTGCGGCGGCACCTGGGACACTACAAAAAGGATAGCTCCCGCAATCAGCATGTTGCGCCCGTGGTCGGCAAATCGGGTGCCGTGGTCGAAGCCCGAGGAGTACATGGCCGTCAGGCCCGCGCAGGTCAGCAGAGCCACCACCAGAATGAGGGGAAGGTCGAACCCACGGAAAAGGGGAACAAGGCGCTGAGACAGCGTGGGCTTTTCAAATACGACGGCCATCCCCCGATTATCGGATGGCCGGGACAACGTGGCACCTGCCCCCTGCGCCGTCACCCCGCCTGCCGGAAGGCCATCACCGCCTGGTTGCGCAGGGTGCGCAGCAGGCCCAGGGCCTTGTCGTCCACCACAATACCGCCCGCCACCGTCTGGTCGGCATAGATCAGGGCAAAGGTCTGGCCTTTGATCTGCAGCGGCAGCAGCAGGAATGAGGGGGCATTGAGCCCCGTGCGGTACCACTGCGGCAAACGCGCCTGCATGCGCGGCTCGGTGGCGTCGTTGATCAGCGTGTCGGCGCCGCGCAGGCACACGGCGGCAAACAGGTCGCCCTGGGCCTTCAGCGGCACCTTCATGGCGCGCACGGCGGCCTCGCTGCCTTCGCCCAGGCCAAAACGGCCGGTCAGCACCTCCGTCTTGGGGTCGCGCAGGCAAAACACCATGCGCCGAAAGCCCAGCGCCCGGAACATGGTCTCCAGGATCATGCGCAGCACATCGTTGAGCTGGAAGCTCTCGACCATGGCGTTGGTGATGTCCTGGATGCCTGCCGCCAGCACTTCGTTGACCTGCGCCACCGACACCGCACCGCCCGCCTGGGATTCGAGCACGGCCGGCAGGGGCGGAGTTTCGCTGGGGCGCAACTCGTGGGAGCCCAGGGCATCCTCAACCACTGGCTGGGCACCAGCAGGCTGCGGCAGCCGCAGCAGCCGGGCAGCGGGGGTGTCGGGCGCCACCCGCAGGTCCAGCGCCTCGGCCAGCGCCACCAGCTTGTGGCGCGCACGCAAAGTGGCCTCGGCAATCGACTCGGCCGACAGGGCCAGGGGGCGGGCGTACCGGGTACCGACCTGGCCCAGTTGGGCCTCCATCTGGGCAGGATCGCCAAACAGCAGCGTGCTGGCCACCTCGTTGGCCGCCATGGCCGCCCAGCGCATGCGCTCCGCGCCCTGTTCGGGCGCGCGCTGTGTGGGTGAGCCCAGCGGCTTGCGCATGCAGCGCTGCAGGCTCTCTGGCAGACCCCAGACGCGGGCCACGCCCACGCCCAGGTCCTCGAACCCCAGCCCCAGCACCTGCAGGGAGGCCGATTCCTCGCCCCCTTCCATGCGCCCCGAGGCCACCAGGCTGCGCACCTGGCGCGCTTCTTCCGGAAAGTAGAACTCGCACAGCATGCGCCCCAGGTTCTGGAACATGGCGCCGATGAAGGCTTCCTCGGCTGCCTGGCTGGCCCCGCACAGCTCGGCGGCCACCGAGCCCGCCATCATCGCGCGCAGGAACTCCTCGCGCATCTGGCTGGCATGCTGCTTGTCCTGCATATGGTCCAGCAGCACCAGACTCAGCGCCATGTTGCGCACCGCGTTGAAACCCACCAGGCTCACCGCACGCGACACGGTGCTGATGGTGCCCCGGCTGGCATGGGCGTAGTGCACGCTGTTGACCAGGCGCAGCAGCTTGTTGGTCAGCGCCACGTCCTTGAGGATCTCGTGCGTGAGGTCGCTGATGCTGTCGTCTTCCGAGTTGGCCACGCGCTGGATGCGCGCAACCGAATCCGACAGCGCCGGGAAATCACTTTTGTGGCGCATGCGCCGCAGCAAGAAGTCCAGCGTGGCATTGCTCGCGGCTGTGGGGGCACTGGCCGGGGCGGCCCAGGCGCGCAGCGCGTCGCGAAACTCTGCCGCCGAGGCGTAGCGCTGGCCGGGGTCGCGCGCCATGCCACGCTGCAGGATGGCGCGCAGGCCGTCGTCCACGCCCGGCCCCAGGTCTTCGGGCAGGGCCAGGTCTTCGTTCGCCAGACGGTACAGCGCCTGCCAGGTGTCCTTCTGGTGGATCAGCGGCTTGCCCGAGAGCAGCTCGACCAGCACCAGGGCGGCGGAGTACACATCCATCGCAGGGGTGGGGGCAGCGCCTGCGGCAGCCTCCGGGGCCATGTAGGCCGGTGTGCCGCTGGCCAGTTGCGCATCGGGCGCGGCCTGCACGGGGGCCGCCATGCCAAAGTCCATCACCCGCGCATGGCGCTGGGCATCGACCATGATGTTGGAGGGCTTGAGGTCGCGGTGCACGATGCCCGCCTGGTGCGCGGCCTGCAGGCCGTCAAGGACATCCACCATCAGCGCCACCGCATCGTGCGGCGTGCACCGCCCCTGCTGGGCCAGATGCTCCGCCAATGTGCGGCCGGGCACGTATTCGAACACGATGTAGGGCTGCAGGCCCTGCACATCGGCCTCGAACACGGGCACGATGTTCGGATGGGCCAGGCGCCCCACATGGCGCGCCTCGCGCAGCCACTGCTCCAGCACCGAAGGGTCCTGGTCCTGCAAGGGCCGCATGAGCTTGATGGCCACCTCGCGCTGCAGGCGCGGGTCCACCGCCAGCCACACCGTGGCCTGCGCACCCCGGCCCAGCTGCTTTTTCAGCTCAAACCGGCCCAGTGTGGCGGGAGGCTTGTCGCCTGATCCGAGCGCCCAACGTCGGGTGGTGGAGAACGGGGCAAAATCGGGCATGGTGCAGGGAGCGAATCAAGGCGCCGCGCTGCATGGCGCCCCGTGGTTACGATTTGATACCCCCATCTTATGCCTGCGCCGCCCGGTCTGGAGCAGTGATTCCCCTGCCCCGCGTTTTTCTCGCTTTTTTTGTCTCCTGATGGCCACCACGCACCTTTTGTACCTGCACGGTTTCCGCTCCTCGCCCCTGTCGGCCAAGGCCCGCCAGATGGCGGCGCATGTGGCCCAGCACCACCCGGCAGTCACTTTCTGGTGCCCGCAGTTGCCACCCTCGCCACGGGCGGCCATGGCGCTGGTGGCAGAGGGCATTGCCACCTGGCCGCGCGCGGCCATGGCGGTGGTGGGGTCGTCGCTGGGCGGGTTCTATGCCAGCTGGGTGGCGCAGCACACGGGCTGTCCCAGCGTGATGCTGAACCCCGCCGTGGACCCGGCCCGCGACCTGGCCCGCTACATCGGCGAGCAGACCACGTGGCAAAACCCCGAGGAGCGCTTTTACTTTCTGCCCGAGTACATCACCGAACTGCAGGCCCTGGACATGCGCGGCCGCCCCCCGGCGGGCCCGGAGCTGGCCATCATTGCGAAGGGAGACGAAGTGCTCGACTGGCGCGAGATGGCGGGGAGGTACCCCGAGGCGCGGCAGATTGTGCAAGAGGGCGGGGACCATGCGCTGGGCAACTTTGCCGAGTACCTGCCGCAGGTGGTGGAGTTTCTGGACCTGGCCTGAGCCTCAACCCCGAACCAAGGCAAAAAAATGCGCTACCGAGCCCTCGACGCACTGGCAGCCCCCGGCCCTTTCCAGCGCTCGTACTCCGCCGGGTAGGCAATGCGGTAGCGCTTCATATGAAACGCGGCCTCATCGTCTTTGCCCAGCAGCACGGCGCTCTCGATCAGCGCCTGGATGACGCGGGGTTCGGGCGAGAAATGCAACAACTCCCGCGCCAGCAGGTTGATCTGCGGGGCGGTCTCGCGGGTGAGCCCGATGGTGGACAACAACGCGAAATCCACCTGGTCCGAGAAAAACAGGGTGTCGGACACCTTGGACATGGTGTCTTCCTGGTAGGCGGCAGGCCGCAGCGCCACAGGCTTGTAAAGCATGCCAACCCGGTAGTGCTCCCACAGCACCAGCGCGCCCACTCCGGCGGCGCCCACCAGTACCAGCGTGGCTGCGGCTTTGGTGGCACGAGAGTATGCCCAGTCAGGCAAGGTCTGCGGCCACAGCAGCAGGGCCATTGCCAACACCGAGGCCAGCTGGAAAGGCCCGTACCAGAGTGGAAATTCCAGCATACTGTGCACACCCACAACGGCCAGTACACCCCAGGCCAGTTGGCGCACAGGATCGGTTTCGGCCCAGGGCCGTGCACACACCACCCAGGCCAGCACCAACACACACACCAGCAAGGCCACCGGCAGTCCCAGCTCCACGGCCAGCTGCAAAGGCAGGTTGTGGGCGTTGTCCAGCAGCACACAGAACCGCTCACCGGGGAACAACGTGATGTAGTGCGCGTAGTCCAGCTCACCCCAGCCCCAGCCCAGCCACGGTTTTTGCGCGATCAGGTGCAGCACATTCGCCCACAGAACGCGGCGGCTGTTGCAGCCCTGCTCGTCGCCGAGGATGCGTGTGAAGAGGCCATCGGTACTGAAGCCGGTCCACTCCAGCAACAGGCGTGGCAGCAGCCAGGCTGCCGCGATGTACATCAGCACGCCAACCAGCGACAGCACCAGCGCCACGCGACCCCCACGGCGGCTCCAAACCAACAGCATGCACACCACCAGCAGCCACTGCAGGGCACCTGTGCGCGATGCCGTGGCTGCACTGGCTATGGCCAGCAGGGCCAAGCCCCAGGCCAGCAGCAACCCCACCAGCCAGGAGGGCCATGCCCGCCCCCCGCCAAGCAGGGCGCTTGGTGCCGCGCTGGCCTGGTCGCCACCTTCGATCCGCGCCTGGAGCTGGACCACCAGCCACAACAAGGCCCACACCCCCATGCTCAGCAACGAGGCCTGCTGGTTGCGCTGGCGCAGGTTGCCGATCGCCTGGCCCGGTGCAGAGGCGTGCACCCAGGGAGACAGCCCCAGATCGCCACCAAAAAACTGCGCCAGCCCGATACCGCCACCCAGCACACCCGCCAGCACCAGACCGAGCGCCAGGTGCGACGCCACGAAGGTCCGGGCATCCGCGCGGGCTGCATATCCCCCCTCGGAGGCGCGCGCATGCCACGAGCGGGCCCCCATCAACAGGAAAATCACCAAGCCGCACGACCACGAAGCCACCACAGGCCAGAAATTGAAAACCGGGGCTTCTGTGTAGCCAAAAACAAATGGCAGCGTCAGAGCCACCAGAAACAGTGGTGCGGCAACAGCGTCAAAAAGCATGGGGCTCACTCAGAAGGGGTTCAGCGCTGGTGCGATGCCGGCGAGGTGGTGCGCATCATAGGGGGTGGCTTGCGCGCCCAGCATCCGGGCGCCCTGCGCCGCCCATGGGACAATCCCTGCCATGCATGCACTGTTTGAAGAAGCCGGTAAATTTCTCGCCGGCCGTATCCTGTCGGAAGCCGACACATCCGCCCAGGTCGAGCTGGATTCGGGCAAACGGGTCAAGGTCAAGGCCGCCCACATCCTTCTGAAGTTCGAAAAACCCGCCCCGGCAGAACTCATTGCCCAGGCCCAGGCCGTGGCCGAGACCATCGAGCTGGACCTGGCCTGGGAATTCGCGCCCGAGGACGAGTTCGGCTTCGCCGACCTGGCGCGCGACTATTTTTCCGAGAACGCCACCCTGGCCCAGCAGGCCGGTGCGCTGTTCCGCTTGTACGACGCGCCGCACTATTTCCGCCGCGCGGGCAAGGGCCGGTTCAAGAAGGCCTCGGCCGAGATCCTGCAGCAGGCGCTGGCCGCCATCGAGAAGAAGAAGGCGATCCTGGCGCAGATCGACGAATGGGCAGCCCAGCTGGGCCGGAGCGAATGCCCTCAACCCATCCGCGACCAGCTCTACAAGATTCTGTTCAAGCCCGACAAGAACGCGCCCGAGTACAAGGCCGTGGTCGAGGCCAGCCGCGCCACGCACACCGCGCCACTCGACCTGCTGCAAAAGGCAGGCGCCATAGACTCGGCCTACCAATTCCACTGGAAGCGCTTCCTGTTCGAGAACTTCCCCAAGGGCACGAATTTCCCGGCCGTCACAGCCCCGGTCATTGCGGACGAGCTGCCCCTGTCGCCCGCTCAGGCCTACTCCATCGACGATTCGCAGACCACCGAAATCGACGATGCGTTGTCCGTCCAGGGCCTGGGCACCGGTACCGTGGTGCTGGGCATCCACATCGCCGCACCCGGCCTGGCCATCCAGCCCGGCAGCGCGATTGACCAGCTCGGCCGTGCGCGCCTGTCCACGGTCTACATGCCGGGCTACAAGATCACCATGCTGCCCGACGACGTGGTGCAGACCTACACGCTCGATGAAGGCCGCGCCAACCCGGCCGTGTCGCTGTACGTCACCATCGACGAAGCCACGCTGGAGTTCAAAAGCTCCGAGACCAAGCTGGAGCGCGTGCACATCGCCGCCAACCTGCGCCACGACCAGCTCGACAGCGTGGTGACGGAAGAATGGCTCACCAACCCGGCGTTTGAGCATCAAAACGACCCCCACCGCCTGTCTGACTTGCGTGGACAGCTATCCTTTTTGCACCGCCTGGCCAAGGACCTCAAGGCCCGCCGTGAAGTGGTGCGCGGCAAGCCCGAGAACTTCAACCGGCCGGACTACAACTTCCGCCTGGTCGGCAACAACGGTGCCGAGCCCACGGGCGATGAACAAGTGCAGATCAGCGTGCGCCAGCGCGGCGCGCCGCTCGACCTGATCGTGGCCGAGGCCATGATCGTGGCCAACAGCACCTGGGGCAGCTGGATGGCGGAGCTGGGCGTGCCCGGCATTTACCGCAGCCAGGCCAGCATGGCGCCGGGCGTGAAGGTGCGCATGGGCACCAAGGCGCTGCCGCATGCGGGCATCGGCGTGAAGGCGTACTCGTGGGCCACCTCGCCCCTGCGCCGCTACACCGACCTGGTCAACCAGTGGCAGATCATTGCCTGCGCCCGCCACGGCAAGACCGCCGCGCTGGCCGCGCCCTTCAAGCCCAAGGACGCCGACCTGTTCTCCATCATCAGCAGCTTCGACGCCGCCTACAGCGCCTACAACGGCTACCAGGCCGGCATGGAGCGCTTCTGGACGCTCAAGTATGTGGAGCAGAACGGCATCACCGAGCTGAACGCCACCGTGTTCAAGGAAGGCCCGGGCGGCAGCTTCCTGGTACGGGCGGACGACATCCCGCTGGTCTTCCCCGTGCTGGGCGCGCAGAACCTGCCGCGCGGCGCGCGCCTGAAGGTGAAGCTGGGCGAAGTGGACGAGATCACCCTCGACATCCACGGCACCGTGATTGAGCGCCTGGACGACCCGGCGGACAGCAGCGACGACGGCCCGGTGGAAGATGCGGACGAAGACGACGACACCGTGGCCGGCCCGATTGCCATCGCGGTGGATGTGAACGAAGCACCCGCTGAAGCCGTAGCGGCCGCTCCCACCCCCTGACCACGCCCCTGATAATTGCCGGCGATGAAACTCCCTGCCTTCCTCCGCACCGTCAGCACGCTGCAGCTCGCGCTGGGTTTCTCGGTGGCCGTGCACGCTGCGCTCATTTCCGTGCGCTTCATCGAACCCGAAGGCTTCAACCGCGTGTTCCAGGACACGCCGCTCGAAGTCATCCTGGTCAACGCCAAGTCCAACGAGCGCCCCGACAAGGCCCAGGCGATTGCCCAGGCCAGCTTGGCGGGCGGCGGCGATGCCGAAAAAGGCCGCGCCACCAGCCCCCTGCCCTACACCGCCCTCACGGCCGTGGGCGACGACTTCGAGGAAGCGCAGCGCAAGATGGACGCGATGCAGGAGCAGCAGGCGCAACTGCTGGCCCAGCTGCGCAAGCAGCTCGCCACCATGCCCGAGCCCGACCCGCGCAAGCCCAGCCAGAGCGCCGACCAGGCGAACGAGCAGGAAAAGCGCCGCCAGCTCGTCAAGCTGCTGGCCGAGATCGAAAAGCGCATCAACGAAGAAAATTCGCGCCCCAAGAAGCGCTACATCAGCCCCGCGACGCGCGAAGAGGCCTACGCCATCTATTACGACGCGCTGCGCCGCAAGGTCGAGGACAAGGGCACCGAGAACTTCCCCGAACAGGCCGGGCGCAAGCTGTATGGCGAGCTGACCATGATCGTCACCGTCAACCACGACGGCCGCGTGCTGGGCACCGAGGTGGTGCAAGGCTCGGGCAACAGCACCCTGGACCGCCGCGCCGAGGCCATTGCCCGTGCCGCCGGGCCCTTTGGCGCCTTCGGCGCCGACATGCGCAAGAAGGCAGATCAGATCGCCATGGTGGCGCGCTTCAAGTTCACCCGCGACCAGACCCTCGAAACCAGTGTTCGGTAACCCCCCCTGAGTCGCCTGCGGCGCCTTCCCCCCAGGGGGACGCCGCCAGCGGCCTGGCAAAGCCAGTTCCGCGGCGGCCCTGGCCGAACCCCGCCCCTGATGCAGCCCTTGTTATTCCCATGACATCTTCGCCTCTCTCCGCCGACCTGTATTGCGTGATGGGCAACCCCGTGGCGCACAGCCGCTCGCCCGCCATCCACGCCCGCTTTGCCGAACTCACGGGCGAGCCCATCGCCTACGAGCGCCGCCTGGTGCCCCTGGACGGCTTTGCCCAGGGCGTGCGCGACTTCGTGGCCGAGGGCGGGCGTGGCTGCAATGTCACCGTGCCTTTCAAGACCGACGCGCCCGGCCTGGCCACCGTGTGCAGCGAGCGTGTGCAACTGGCAGGCGCGGCCAACACCCTGACCTTCCGCGCCGACGGCAGCATCTACGCCGACAACACCGACGGCCTGGGCCTGGTGGCCGACATCACCCACAACGCGGGTGTGCCGCTCGCCGGGCGCGATGTGCTGCTGGTGGGGGCAGGCGGCGCCGCTGCGGGCGTGCTGGGCCCGCTGCTGCTGGCCGGGGCGCGCCACATCACCGTGGCCAACCGCACGCTGGCCAAGGCCCAGGCGCTGGTGCAATCTCATCACCCACTCGCCTTGCTACAAAAAGCAGAGCTAGAGGCGCTGGAACCAAGCGCGGTAATGGCCAATTTTGATGTGATCATCAACGCCACGGCCAGCAGCCTGGCCGGTGCCGGGGTGCCCGTGCCCGCGACCGTGCTGCGCCCGGGCGCTCTGGCCTACGACATGATGTACGGCCCCGCAGCGCAAGGCTTCCTCGACTGGGCCCGGCAGCACGGCGCCGTGCCCCGTGACGGCCTGGGCATGCTGGTGGAGCAAGCCGCCGAGGCCTTTTTGCTGTGGCGCGGCGTGCGCCCGCCGTCGGCCCAGGTGCTGCGCGAAATGCAGCAATCCGCCACCGCCTAAGCCCCGGGGACGCCACCATGAAAGCCGTGCTGCGCTGGCTGGGACTGCTGGTGATCGCCTTCGTGGCGCTGCAGCTGTTCTTTGTGCTGCGCATTGCCGCCATGGCAGCCATCAACCCCGAGTCCACCACCTTCCAGCGCTCCGAAGCCTGGACGCTGCTCTCCACCAAAGGCCATGTACCCTGGCGTCAGCAATGGGTGCCCTACGCGGACATCTCCGACCACCTCAAACGCGCCGTCATCGCCTCGGAAGACGATGGTTTTGTGAACCACGATGGCGTGGACTGGAACGCCATCGAAAAAGCCTGGGAGCGCAACGCCAAGGCCGAAGCCCAGGCCAGCAAGGCCGCGGCCCGCGCCCCCGACCGCCCGATGCGCGCGCCCAAGATCCGGGGCGGCTCCACCATCACCCAGCAGCTGGCCAAGAACCTGCTGCTCTCGGGCGAACGCACGCTGCTGCGCAAGGGCCAGGAGTTCGTGCTCACGCTGGCGCTGGAGCAGTTGCTTTCCAAGCAGCGTATCCTGGAGATCTACCTCAACAACGTGGAATGGGGCGAAGGCGTGTTCGGCGCCGAGGCGGCCGCACAGCACTACTTCCGCAAAAGTGCCAACCGCCTGAGCACCGCCGAAGCCGCGCGCCTGGCGGTGATGCTGCCTGCGCCCAAGCGCTTTGAGAAAACGCCCGGATCGGCGTATCTGGCAGGACGGACACGCACGATCCTGGGGCGCATGGGCGGCGCGGAGCTGCCCTGAAGCCGGCAGTCGGCTGCGTCACCCACACGCCTGCAGCGCCTCATCGCCCCTGCGGTGCCTCACGCCGCTGCAGCCATAGGGCAGACGCTCCGTCCGGCCGCAGCGTCACTTGCAACCGGGGTGCTCCCACAGCGCTCCCCTCCGGCAACCGCACCGTGTACCGCTGCAGCAGCATCGCCGCCAGCAGCGTCATCTCCAGCATCGCAAAGTGCTGGCCAATGCACACGCGCGGCCCCAGCCCGAACGGGATCCACGCACCCCGGTGGATGGACGGCGCGCCGTCCAGAAACCGCTCAGGCACAAAACGGTCCGGCTCGGCAAACCAGCGCGCATCGCGGTGGAGCACCCAAGGGGTGATGCGCAGCATGGCGCCCCGGGGCACCGGCACCCCGCCCAGCGTGATGGGCGCGGTGGTGCGGCGGCTCATCAGCGCGGCGATCGGGGGGTACAGGCGCAGCGCTTCCTTCAGCGTAGCGCCCAGCCAGGGCAACTGGGCCAGATGCTCGGGGCCGGGGGTGCCGCCCTGCAACACGGCATCGACCTCGGCCTGGGCACGCAGCGCGGCCTCGGGATGCTGGGCCATGAGCAGGGTCCACCACAGCAGCGTGGTGGCGCTGGTTTCGTGCCCGGCCTGGAAGCTGACGATGCACTGGTCAAACACCTCTTGGGCCGACAAGGCCTCGCCGGTTTGCTCGTCGCGCAGGGCCAGCAGCATGTGCAGCAGGTCTGAGCGATCCGGGGCACCGGGTGCGGTCACCTCGGCCTGACGGGCATGGATGTGGCGCCACACCAGCCCTTTCAACGACCGGATGGCGCGCCGCTTGGCCGCCTTGCCCGGCAGGGGCAGCCAGTCGGGCAAAGTGAAGGGCATGAACATCTCCTGGTAGGCCGTGGCCCCCAGTGTCTGTGTGGCCCAGGCGGCCTCGCGCGCATCGGCCTGCGCCGAGGTGCTGAACAGCGTGCGCAGGATCACGTCCATGGCCACATCGGTCCAGAGCGCATCCACCGCCACCCGCGCACCGGGCTGGCCCGGGGGCACAGCCGCGTCGAGCGCGCTGCGGGCGGCATCGGTCATCAGCTGCGCGTAGCCCGCCACCCGCTTGGGGCTGAAGGCGGGCATCAGCATGCGGCGCTGACGCTGCCAGGTATCGCCTTCGGTCACCAGCACGCTCTGGCCAAACACCTCCTCGAACACTGCTATGCCACGCTCCCAGCGGATGAGCTTGTCGGCATGGGTGATGAGCGCCTCACGCACCAGGTCGGGGTGCATCAGGTCCCATGCGTCTTCGTAACCCAGGCGCATGCGAGTGAGGTCGCCATGTTCGCGTTGCAGTTGGGTCACAAAACCCAGGTAGTCGGCGCGCATGGAACGCAGCAGTGGCAGGCCCCACCAGCGGCTGCGCGGGCCGCGGGGCAAAAAAGAGGTGGGAGGAACGGCGGGGGAGGATACGGAGGCAGTGGCGGGAGGCGCCACTGGGGCGGAGGTCGGGTTCATGCCCCGCATGCTGCAGCGCAGCAGCGCGGCCGTATTGAACGATTGCGACAGCCCCCGTCGCCTACACTCCCGCCCCATGGCAAGCTTGGCCCCACCCTCCCCCCGGCACCCCACCGGGTTGATCCCTTCGGGCGAGCTTTGGTTGCCGCGCGCCAGCCTCACTGCCTGCCTACGCGCCGCCATGGCGCGCAGCACGGTGGGCTACACGCTCAGCGATGCGCAGCGCATCAACCGCTTTCCGGCGTCACCGCTGTGCAGCCTGAGCTGGTGGTTTGAAGGCCGCAGCGAGGCGCTGGTGGCCGAGCGCCCCGACACCATGCCCACGCAGCACAGCCCGCGCGAGGCCTACCCGGGCCGCTGGGTGCTGGCGGGCCCGCAGACCCGCCCCACCTCCAGCTACTGCGCCGGGCCCACGCACGCCATGATGGTGATGTTCATGCCCGACGCGCTGCACCAGCTCACCGGCGTGGACCCCGGCGCCCTGACCGATCGCATGGTGGACGCGCAATCGCTGCTGCCACCCGACTGGGTGGCGCTGTGCGAAACGGTACAGAACCTGCCTGACAACGCGGCCCGCATGCAATACCTCGAAGACTTTCTGGAGCCCCGCTGGCAGGCCTGCCGCCCCACCCAGGCGCTGCAGACGCAGCGCTACGGCGACTGGGTCGCGCACCTGGCGCAACGGGCCGCCCTGTCCGCCACCGGACGCAGCCTGCGCCAGCTGGAGCGGCGCATCAAGCGCTGGGCCGGCTTGCCTCTGCGCGAGCTGCGCGGCTTTGGCAAGGCCGAACAAGCGTTCTTCGACACCATCGCGGCCGATGCTGCCCAAGGCAGCGTCAGATGGGCCGATGTGGCCGCAGGCGCGGGGTTTTCGGACCAGTCGCACCTGTGCCGCGTCACGCGGCGCATCACGGGCTATGCGCCGCAGGCGCTCTACGACGGCATTTACGGCGACGAGGCTTTCTGGGCGTACCGCATCTGGGTGTAGGTGGGCGCTGCGGCACTGCAGCTACCCGCCACGACGCTGGGCGGCGCAGGCCATACCGCCCCGTATGATCCGCCCCATGCTTGCCAAGTTGATGAGTTTTATCCTGCTGGGGATCGTGCGGTTTCTGACCGGCTCCCAGGCCCGCTGGTATGGCTGTCCGCCCAAGGCCGAGCAGCGCATCTATTTCGCCAACCACCAGAGCCACGCCGACATGGTGCTGATCTGGGCCGCCCTGCCCGAAGAGCTGCGCAGCATCACGCGGCCCATTGCCGCCAAGGACTACTGGACCAAGACGCCGTTCCGGCAGTGGATCACCACCGCCGTATTCAACGCCGTGTATGTGGACCGCCAGGCCACGCCCGCCCGCCCGCCCGCCCCTGCGCCGACAGAGCCCGTCGGCGTGATCGGCGCCATGGCCACCGCATCTGCCGACGCAGACACCGCCATGGCGGGCGGCCCAGACCCATCGCCCGACACGCCACCACGCACCCCCACGCCCGAAGAACTGCGCGCCGCCCTGCCCGAATCCGATCCGCTGGCACCGCTGGTGCGGGCGCTGGCCAGCGGCGACTCCATCGTGATCTTCCCCGAGGGCACGCGCGGCCATGGCGACGAGCCGCAGTCCTTCAAATCCGGCCTGTTCAAGCTGGCGCAGATGTTTCCGCAGGTGGTGTTGGTGCCCGCCTGGATCAACAACGTGCAGCGCGTGATGCCCAAGGGCGAAGTGGTGCCCGTGCCCATCCTGTGCTCGGTGACCTTTGGCGCGCCCATCCAGCTCGAAGCGGGTGAAGAACGCCGCCCTTTCCTCGATCGCGCACGCCGCGCCGTGATCGCCTTGCGGGAAGTCTGAATATGACCCCCACGCTCATCGCTTCGCGTATCGCTGCCCCCCGAGGGGGCGCGTCATTGCCTTCGGGCGGCCGGGCGGCAACGACATGAACAACTTCCTCCGCGGCTTGACCGCCACACAGCAAATCGGTGCCCTCTTTCTGGCCGTGTTCGGCATCCTGTCCATCGTTACCGTGTGGGCATTTGTGCGCAATCTGCGCGAGCATGCGAGTGACGACCCCGAGTCCGAAGCACGCATGCTGGAGGCCAGGCGCTTCTGGGGCCTGCTCAAGACCTCGTGGATGATGGCCACCGTGTTCTGGGTGGGCTGGGTGCTGGGCGACACCGTGGCCACCGTGCTGTTTGCCATCGTGGGCTTTTTTGCGCTGCGCGAGTTCATCACCCTCTCGCCCACGCGCCGGGGCGACCACCGCAGCCTGGTGCTGGCGTTCTTCGTGGTGCTGCCGCTGCAGTTCTGGATCGTGGGCAGCAAGATGTTCGACCTGTTCACGGTCTTTATCCCGGTCTATGTGTTTCTGGCGCTGCCCGTGGTGAGTGCGCTGGCCAACGACCCACAGCGGTTTCTGGAGCGCAACGCCAAGCTGCAGTGGGGCATCATGGTCTGCGTGTATGGCATGAGCCATGTGCCCGCGCTGCTGCTGCTCGACTTCCCGGGCTACCGCGACAAAGGTGCGTTCCTGGTGTTCTTCCTGGTCTTTGTGGTGCAGACCTGCATGGTGGTGCAGCACCTGCTGGGGCGGCGTTTTCCGCACACCCCCGTGGCGCCGCAAGTGAGCCAGAGCTTCCAGTGGGCCAGCTGGCTCGCTGGCGTGGCCGTGGGCGGGCTGGTGGGCGGGCTGCTCACCTTCATCACCCCGTTCAAACCCGGCCAGGCGCTGGGCATGGCCCTGCTGGCCTGCGTGGCAGGCAGCCTGGGGCACCTGGTGATGAAGGCCCTGAAGCGCGACCGGGGCATCACCAGCTGGGGCATGCAGGGCATGTCCGTCACCGGTGCCGGCGGCCTGCTCGACCGGGTGGACGCGCTGTGTTTTGCAGCCCCCGTGTTCTTCCATTCAGTGCGCTGGTACTTCGGACTTTGAGCAAAAATGGCCGTCTGCGCGCGACCATATTGCCCAAATAGCTATTAAATTTATAGCAAATGCGTATTCTTGGCATTGACCCCGGCCTGCAGACCACCGGCTTTGGCGTGGTGGATGTGGACGGCCACCAACTCAGCTATGTGGCCAGCGGCACCATCCGCACTACCACGCTGGCCCTGGGCGACCTGCCCGGGCGTCTGAAGATTTTGTTCGACGGCATCACCGAGGTTGCAGCCCGCTATGAGCCCGATGTGGCCTCGGTAGAAATCGTGTTCGTTAACGTCAACCCCCAGTCCACCCTGCTGCTGGGCCAGGCACGCGGCGCCGCCATCACCGCCCTGGTGGCCAGCAACCTGCCCGTGGCCGAATACACCGCCCTGCAAATGAAAAAAGCCGTCGTCGGCCACGGCCGCGCCGCCAAGAGCCAGGTGCAGGAGATGGTGCGGCGGCTGCTGCAGCTACCGGGCCTGCCGGGCACCGACGCGGCCGACGGCCTGGGCATGGCCATCACCCATGCACACGCCGGTGCGGCCATGGGGCGACTGGGCGAGGCGGCCACGCTGAATCGACGGCAGCATGCGATGTACAAGGGGGGGCGGAGTTATTGACAACAAAGGGAGCCGCCGCCTCCAGCGCGATGGCTGCACGGTTTCACACGCCATCCGTCCATCGCTTCCCAGCTCTCAATCGCAGTATTCAAACTTGGTGACTGGTTTTGAAGCAATGTCTTTCGCCAGTTTCCGCGCCAGCGCCACCGATTCGTGGGACGCCTCAAAATACGCGCCGACTCCACCCCAGTAAAAACCGCGTGGGCCGCGACAGAGCATCACAATCGCAGGCGTTGTAGACACGGCGAAGCTGTCGCCGCCCTCAACCACCAGCTCATACCGGACTCGCTTCATGGCGGGGCCGCGCAACGTCTCCAACACCCGTGCCTCGTAAATGTGGCGCTCCTCTGTCGCTACAGGAATTTCTCCGCGCCGAGCCAGCGTGGGCAGCGGGCGCCCCCTGGAGATGGGCTCAACGGTGATACGGGTATGCACCACCACAAATGCATAGGGCGTCATCGCCATGGCGCGGGCGAGTCCGTCTTGTTCTTCTGCGGTCACAGGCTCGGGGGTGGCCTTGGCCTGCTCCATCCCAGAGAGCTGCTCGCCAGCCAAGCCAGTAATGCTCACCACCGCAGTCAAGGTCAGCGCAACACCGCAACGCATGAGCCAGCGCAAGCAGCCAATACTCGCGGACTGTCTTAAGGGCGGCAGCGAATCACCGGCGCAGCTCACTGCCCAATCGCCACGACCGCTATCAATCAACACGCTCGAAGGGTTTGTCATTGATCCTCGGGCCGGCCCTTAGATTGGCGGTGGGGGCGTGGTTTCTCGTACACAGTCACTTGCTTGCGACTTCGCATCGCCAATAAGGCAAATCGGCTGTCGGCGCGAATCGGCCATCAAGCGCAGTTCTGCTTCATGCAGGGCTAGATGCAATCGCCCACTTTGCTCCAACGCATTGCGCATCGCTTGCCAGCCAGGATCGGTTTCGCCGATTGCAGTGGGTGTGCCATCGACCAATGCCCCCCACAAGACCCAAGTTTCACCAATGAACCCTGCGTGAGAAGCCAGATGAAGACGGGCCAATTGATCGACGAGCCCTGGCGACAGGGGCAATAGCGTTGGGTTCGAAGAAGGATATCCACGCGCACGCCGCTTGGCGATAGTGTCCAGAAAATAGCGATTGATCCGGTCAACCCAGTCCATCAGCCAAGTTTCCATTCCATGCTGGTAACAAAATCATATGTTTTGGTGCCAGCCTTTTCACCCACAGCAGCACCCGCTGCCCCAAAACCAAACGCGCCCACAATCCCGCCGATAAGACAACCGCCACCGGTACCAAGCTCGCCTATGACAGGCAAAATCAGGCTGGGAGACAACAACGCGGCACCAGCAAGACAGCCGGCCCAAGCGCCTCCCGCACCCCCGGCAGCACCGCCCACAATAGCCCCCGCCTGTCCAAATGCAACGCGCGAGCGATCTTGCGGAGCAGCTTGGGAGATGATGACCCCCGACAGAGAGATTTGAATGATGATGGCGGCCGGGCCAGCGCCGCGCACGGTGGCTGCGAAGCGGTTAACCGAACTACGGCTTTTACCCACGCTGGTAAGCACTGCTTCGATGCTGCCTTTCCGTGCAACAAGCTGATCCAGCGTCGGCAAACTGCTGGACGGCTTCAACAGCTCCGAGTAGATGCGCCCCCACGGACTGAGCCTCTGACGCATTTGCATCACGAGCGCATTCCGTTGCCCCTCTACAAGTGCGCGGGCTTCCTGCGCGGTAACGTTTCCACGCAACAGCAACGCATTGGCTTGACGCGATATGGCTTGGTTGGCTTGGTCATAGCTCTTGCGCATGAATGCATCCCAGCTTTGGGTAGCACCGACTGCATAGCTACCCTCTACCGCGACTTGAACGACTGGGCTATACAGATATTGCTGTTCTTCTTGCGTTGCCATTGGGTGATCCAAACTTTTTTATGCCACCTGCGTCTTCATCCGCTCCGCCCGCTCCTTGGGCGACGGGTGCGTGGACAGGAAACTGCTTGAATCCCCGCCCGACATGGCCGCCAGCTTCTCCAGCGCCGTCACGCAGGCCTTGCCGTCGTAGCGCTTGGCTTTCATGAACCCCATCGCATAGTCGTCGGCTTCGCGCTCGTTGCTTTGCGAATGCTGGGCGCGCACCACTTTTTCAAACAGGTCGCCGAGCTGCGAGGTGGCTATGGCGCCCGCCTTGCTGTTGCTTGAGGCCACGGCATTGCGCAGCGCGCTGGTGCGCAGGGCGGCCTGGATGCGGGCCTTGCTGTGGCCCTTTTTGACGTGGCCGATTTCGTGGCCGATGACGTAGCGCACTTCGTCGTCGGTGAACTTGTCCATGAGGCCCGAGTACACGCGGATGGTGCCGTTGGCCATGGCAAAGGCGTTGATGTCGGGGGTGAGATAGACCTTGAAGTTCATCTTCAGGCCGTCGTAGGTGCCCAGGCCGGCCGTGAGCTTGTTCAGGCGGGTGGCGTAGGGGTTGCCGGCAGGGGCGATGCGGTTTTGGCGGTCGCTTTCGGCGGCCATCTGGTCAAAGGCGGCTTTCACCTCTTCGTCGGTCAGCGACTCGGATTTGGCCAAGTCCTTGCCGGCATCAAGCACCTTGCCCAGGTCGAACTGGGCCCACACAGGGGATACGGCGCTCACGCCAGATGCCAAGGTGGCGAGCGTCAACAATTTACGGCGGTCCATCGGGGTTCCCTCTCTTCATCTTGCTGGTTTATGTCGGCACCAACGCCGGCGCCCATGCCATTGCCTGGGGGGCGGTGCGGGCCGAAGGATAGCCACGGCATCGCCATTTCCGGCTCCGGGACGTGTCTGCAGATGTAAGAGCTGTGTGCCGATGCAGGAGGGCAGCGACCAGCCCGGTGGGCGCTGAGGCTGTGCGCTCAGCACGATGCGTACAAGAGCCCGTTCAGAACCAATGCCAGCGCATTGTTGTTATGCGTCAATAGCTATCAAAAGTAGAGCAACCAGCGACACAAGCGCTGGGCCATGCACGGCTCAGCGCCCCAGCCCGCGCTTCAACTCCTTGAGCAGCAGCAGCACCTGGTTGGAGGCATGGCGGCAGCTGCTGTTGAGCAGTTGCACCGCTTTTTGCTGCTCGCCGGACTGGAACAGCGTGACCACATCGGCGGCCTGCTGGTGGAAGTATTTGTGGCGGGCCACGAGCATCTCGAATGCCGGGTAGTGCCCCAACCGCACGCGCCCCGTGCCATACAGCCAGCGGCCGAGGTCGCAACGGTCGTCCTGGCAAATGCGTTCGGGCCGCATGACCTCGTCGGAACGGCCGTTGACCATGTCCTGCAGCTGCAGGCGCCAGCGCTCGTGGCTGGCAATGGCGGCGTCGATGTCGATTTCAGTCATCAGGGTGGCCGCGTATTCCGCGTCCAGCACCAGTTCGCTGCCGTTGTCCTCCATGGCCCAGGTGGTATCGGGGCTGGTCGGATCCTGCTCCTTGATCTTGAACAAACGGCTGAAGAAACCCATCGTTATCCCTTTGACGGCCACGGGTCCGCGTTCACCGGAACATGCCCACGCGGAAAAGTCTTGAAACATTCTGTGGCGCCGCCGCCGTTTTGGCTACCAAAAAATCGCCCGGCCGTAAAAATCGCGCCGGGCAACCCTTCGGGCCCTGCCAGCTCTGCCCCGGCGCCAGCACAAAGGCACCAGCGGCCAGACAATGCAGCCATGACTTCTACTCCCCGTCGCCCCGCCCTGTCGATGCTGGACCTGGTGGCCGTCCGCGAAGGCGGCACCGTGGCCGATGCCCTGCAGATTGCACTCTCCACCGCACAACACGCCGAGAAACTGGGTTTTGCCCGCTACTGGCTGGCCGAACACCACAACATGGCAGGCATTGCCAGCTCGGCCACAGCCGTGCTGGTGGGGCACATTGCCGGGGGCACTTCGCACATCCGCGTGGGCTCGGGCGGCGTGATGCTGCCCAACCATGCCCCGCTGGTGGTGGCCGAGGCCTTTGGCACCCTGGCCGAGCTGTACCCGGGCCGCATCGACCTGGGCCTGGGCCGCGCGCCCGGCACCGACCCGGCCACCATGCGCGCGCTGCGCCGCAGCCGGGTAGAAACCGCCGACGACTTTCCGCAGGACGTGGCTGAATTGCAGCGCCTGCTGGTCCCCGCCGAGCCCGGCCAGCGCCTGATTGCCATGCCCGGCGCGGGCACCAACGTGCCGATCTGGCTGCTGGGCTCCAGCCTTTTCTCGGCGCAGCTCGCTGCCGAGCGCGGCCTGCCCTATGCCTTTGCCTCGCACTTCGCCCCGCGCCTGCTGCACCAGGCGATCGACCTGTACCGCAACCTGTACCGACCCTCCGCCGCCTGGCCCCAGCCCTATGTGGCGATTGGCGTACCGCTGATTGCGGCGCCCACCGATGAGGAAGCGGAGTTTCTGGCCAGCAGCACCTACCAGCGGGTGCTGGGCATTCTGACGGGCGACCGGCGCCGCTTACTGCCGCCCGTAGAGAACTATGCGGAGCGCCTGCAACCGCAGGAACGTGCAGCCATCGGCGACTTTCTGGCCGCCGCCGTGATCGGCGGGCCCGACACGGTGCGCACGGGGCTGGCGCAGCTCAGCGAAGCCACCGGGGCTGACGAGCTGATGCTGGTGAGTGATGTGTACGACCCGGCGCTGCGGCTGCGGTCGCTGGACATTGCTGCGCAGGCCCACAGCACCCTCGGCGCCGCAGGCCAGGCGGTGTCCACCTGAGGAGCGCTCAACGGGCCAGGTAGCCCCCGTCCACGGGGTAGTACGCTCCGGTCACAAACGACGCCTTGGCTGATGCGAGCCAAGCCACCAGTTCGGCCACCTCTTCCGGCTGCCCCAGGCGCCCGACGGGGTGCGCGCCTACCAGCATGGCGTGGATGCCTGCATCCTGCTCCAGCCCGCTGATCATCGGCGTGTGGATGAAGGCAGGCCCCACGGCGTTGATGCGCACACCCTGTGCGCTGTACTCCAGGGCGGCCGCCTTGGTCAGTCCCACCACGCCATGCTTGGCGGCGGTGTAGGCCGGTGCGGTGGCAAAGCCGACGGCGCCCAGGATGGACGCCATGTTGATGATGGAGCCCCCGCCGTTCTTGAGCATGGCTGCGATCTGGTACTTCATGCCGTAGAACACGCCCGACAGGTTGGTGTTGATGACCTGCGCCCAGCCGTCCAGCGGGTAGTCGGCCGTGGGTGCCTGGGGGCCACCAATGCCCGCGTTGTTGCATGCGATGTCCAGGCGGCCATAGTGGGCCACGGTGCGGATCACCAGCGCTTCGCAGTCCCCGGGCTTGCCCACGTCGGCGGCCACAAATGTGGCGTCTCCCCCGGCTGCGCGCACCAGTGCGGCCGTTTCCTCGCCTGCCTGCACGTTCACATCCGACACCACCACCCGGGCGCACTCTCGAGCCCACACCAGGGCAATCGCACGACCGATGCCCGACGAAGCGCCGGTGACCAGCGCTACCTTGTTCTTCAGCATGAAAGACTCCTTGTCCGTCCACAAGACCTGCCGCCGGATGCCGCAGGCCACTTTTGATTCTGCGCACCGGGCAGTCTCACGCCTTGACCTGGATCATGCAGCGGCCGCCGGCGTGGCATGACATGGCATGGGCGGGAGTGCCTCTGGTAGCGGCTACCATCTGGGGCTGCAGTGATTCCACCCACCTCCGCCTGCTGCCCGCGTGTGGTGGGACTGCCGGACCTCCTTGCTACCGCTTAACCGCCTACGCCCGCATGCCCGCTTTTTCCTTTGAAGCCCTGGACGCCCAGGGCCAGACCCGCAAAGGCCTCATGGAGGCCGACACCGCCAAGGCCGCACGCAGTCTGCTGCGGGCGCAGGCCCTGGTGCCGCTGGCGGTGGAGCCGGTGCAAACCGGCCAGTCGCAGGACGGTCGCGCTGCCAGCCTGGGCCAGCGTCTGTTCACGCGGCCCGTGTTCAGCGCCACCGCGCTGGCCATCTGGACGCGGCAGATCGCCGGACTGGTGTCGTCGGGCCTGCCGCTGGAGCGGGCGCTCACGGCCCTGTCCGAAGAAGCCGACGACGAACGCCAGCGCCACCTGGTGGCTGCACTGCGGGCCGAGGTCAATGCGGGCGCCACGTTTGCCCGCGCGCTCTCGCAGCACCCGCGCGAGTTTTCCGACATTTACTGCGCCGTGATTGGCGCGGGCGAGCACAGCGGCAACCTGGGCCTGGTGCTGGAGCGCCTGGCCGACGACCTGGAAGAACGGCAGGCGCTCAAGGCCAAGCTGGTGGGTGCAGCGCTTTACCCGGCCATCGTCACCCTGGTGGCGATTGCCATCGTGCTGTTCCTGGTGGGCTATGTGGTGCCGCAGGTGGCCAGCGTGTTTGCGGGCACCAAGCGGGCCCTCCCCTTCCTGACGGTGGCCATGCTGGGCCTGAGCGCTTTTGTGCGCAACTATGGCTGGGTGATGCTCGCGGCCGCAGTGCTGGCCGCCGTCGGAGCCCGGTGGGCGCTGGCCATCGACCCTGTGCGCGAAAAGTTCGATGCCGCCTGGCTGAAGCTGCCGCTGGTGGGGAAGCTGGCGCGGGGCTACAACGCGGCGCGTTTTGCGGGCACGCTGGCCATGCTCTCGGGCGCAGGCGTGCCCATCCTCAAAGCCTTGCAGGCCGCAGCCGAAACCCTGAGCAACCGCGCCCTGCGCGCCGATGCGCTGGATGCCCTGGTGCTGGTGCGCGAGGGCGCCCCGCTGGCCTCGGCGCTGGCGCAGAAGAAACGCTTCCCCGGCCTGCTATCGATGTTCGCGCGCCTGGGCGAACAGACCGGCCAGTTGCCCGTGATGCTGCAGCGCGCCGCGCGCCAGCTCTCGACCGAAGTGCAACGCCGCGCCATGGCGCTCGCCACCATCCTGGAGCCGCTGCTCATCGTGGGCATGGGCGGCATCGTGATGCTGATCGTACTGGCCGTGCTGCTGCCCATCATCCAACTCAACCAGTTTGTGAAGTAGAGCGTGTTATGCACTTTTACGCACCCGCGTCGGGCCCACAGGCTGGTGATCGCAAGGCGCAGCGCGCTGCCAAGGCAAGCGCCTTGGCAAGTGCTGCAACGCCGCGAGCGCCTGCCTGTGGGCCCGACCCTATGGGAAAACCGGGGAAAGGCCCGGCCACGTTGTTGCAGGCCACTTGCGGTATTCATACCGCCGCGCGGCCGGCGCCTAGTTGCCGGGCCTTTCTCCGGCTTTCGCGGGCACGTAAAAGTGCATAACACGCTCTAACGTATGGCGGTGACCCTGGACGACAAGCTGGTGGTGGCGATCTCCTCGCGCGCGCTGTTCAATTTTGAGGAAGAGAACCGCGTTTTTGAGAAAGACAACGACCGCGCCTATGTGGACCTGCAGCGCCAACGGCTGGATGTGCCCGCAGCGCCGGGCGTGGCGTTTTCGCTGGTGCGCAAGCTGCTCGCGTTCAACACGACCGAGCACCAGCGCGTGGAAGTGGTGCTGCTCTCGCGCAACGACCCGGTCAGTGGCATGCGCGTGTTCCGCTCGTGCCACGCCCACGGCCTGCCCACCATCCAGCGCGGGGTTTTCACGCAGGGGCGCGATCCGTTCCGTTACCTGCGGCCGCTGGGCGCCCACCTGTTCCTGTCGGCCAACGAGGCCGATGTGCGCGAAGCCCTGCACCTGGGCTACCCGGCGGCGCGGGTGGTGACCGAATCCATGCAGGCAGGTGACGCCAACCCCGCCGAAGTGCGCATTGCGTTCGACGGCGACGCCGTGCTGTTCTCCGACGAAGCCGAGCGCGTGTACCAAGCCCAGGGTCTGGCGGCTTTTCAGCAGCATGAAAGTGACAAGGCCGCCCTGCCGCTGCCCGACGGCCCCTTCAAACCCCTGCTGGCTGCCCTGCACCGGCTGCAGTCCGCCGGGGAGGCTGGCAGCACCACGGGCATGCGCATCCGCACGGCCCTGGTCACGGCGCGCAGCGCACCGGCGCATGAGCGTGCGATCCGCACACTGATGGACTGGGACATCAATGTGGACGAGGCCATGTTCCTGGGCGGCCTGCCCAAGGGCGAGTTCCTGCGCGAGTTCGAGCCCGACTTCTTCTTTGACGACCAGACGGGCCATGTGACCTCGGCCGCGCGCCATGTGCCGGCTGGGCATGTGAACAGCGGCATCTCCAACACGGCGCCGCTGCGCCCCGCCGGGAACTGACCGCCGGGTTCGCGGTCTGTCAGGGTCGGGCCACCACCCGCCTTCAAGGAGCCCTGTTTTGCACACCCCCATCCCCCGAGCCTGCGTGGCCGCCCTCTCCCTCTGGATCGCAGCCTGCAGCGCAGCTTGGGCACAGGCGCCGGACGCCGACACACAACCGCCCGCACCCACCAAAGGGGAAGCCAAGGCCTTGCGTGATTTCAAGATGCTGGATTTCAACGGTGACGGCAAGCTGAGCCGCACCGAGGTGCAACTGTTTCCCCGGCTGGCGGCCGCGTTCGATGACGCGGACACCGACAAGGACGGTTATGTGTCGTACGAGGAAGTGCGGGTCTTTGCCGCCAAATACCGGGAGCAGCGAGACCAGCAACGTGCCGCCGCCCAGGCGGCAGCTGCCGCCTCATCGCCCCGGCCGTGATGCCGTGGCGTGAAAAATACAAGAAAATTTGACCGCTACCGCGCTTCCATCAATACCTTATAGCTATCATTTATATAGCAAATCTCACAACCCGCCGGTGCGCTTGACCTTGGGGTCTGAATAGGTGAGCGGCTCGTTCTTGACCTGCTGGGCCATGCGCTCCTGCAGGGTCATCTTGTTGATGTCCTGCGCCACCTCCACCGCCGTGCCGCTGGCCCGCCACATCGACTGGATGAGTTCCAGCAGCTGCTTGTAGATGGGCTCCTTGGGCGGCTCGGGGGGTTCTTCTACCGTTTCCTTTTTCTTGACCTCGGTCCAGTCCCGGTTGGCGGTGTCCGGGGCAGAAGGCTTGTCGGGCTCACGCACGACGGCGCCCTCGCCCAGGCGGTCCATGGATTCCACCGGGTTGGGCGCATTGATGGGCCGCACCGGCGGCGCGCCGGAGGCGCCAGTGGAATACAAATCAGCGCCCTGAGGACGCCAACTCGGCGATCGATCGACAGGTGGCATTTGCATGGCAGTGGCCCCGATGGTGAATGAATGTGTCTTGGCGTGCAGAGGGTTTTCCGCCGTCTTCGTAATTCATAACGGCAAAAAGAAGGGGAAATTTAGGTCTTTTTCACCGATTGACCCAAAACAAGGGTTTTCACCTAGATTTCAGCAAGAGTTCAAGCCATGCACCAGCCTGATGTGGGCAGAAAACACAGATTGAGCACACAGGCGATCACAACCACCAGGCCAGCCTGTGGTTTTTGTGCGTGTTGGCCATGCGCCAAGGGGCGGCCGAAAGCGTCCGAAGGCTTTCCGCGCACCGAAAAAGAGAAAAAGAGGGGCCTAGAGAGGCCTCAGCTGGGGCTGCGGGGCCCCGAGCCGGTCAGAGAAAGCGTTCCAGCAGCTTGCGCGAGTGCCGGTCCAGCGCGGTGGTGTCCTTGACGCGGAACTGCATGCCGTCGCCCCCGGCGATCAACAGCCGGGTGCGCCCGCCCAGGCGGCGAATGTCTTCTTCGGCCTTGAGCACCAGGCTGGCCGGGCCCCGGTCGGTCTCCACCTGCCAGGTGCTGGGTGTCGAGAAGCTCGATACAGCAATGATTTTTTCGATAGTGGGCACAAACTCGCGCACCGCCAGCTCCTCGTCGATGAGCTGCCGGGCCGGGCTCGCCACCTGGTCCACCTGCGGAATCCACAACAACTCGTGGCCATCCGAGCCCACCAGCGACAGCCCTTCTCCCGGCGCGGCGATGGGAAAAGCCCGCACAGGGGTGACGCCTTCATGCGCCGTGCCGTCAGGCAGCGTCAGAACCAGGCGGCCATGGGGGTTGCGCGCCAACTGGAAAGCAGGAGGCGTAGACAACGGGGTCAGGGGTGCGGGTGCATTCATGGCAAGCTCGCTCACAACGGTTCAAGGATTGCCCGCAGGGTGGGCCGGGTGCAGCAGGCTGCTGTCGATGATGACCCCGGCCGCCTGGGCGTCTTCTTCGGCGCGGCGCGCCTGGGCTTCGTAGAGCCGCCAGTAGGCGCCCTGCTTTTCCATAAGTTCGTCGTGGGGACCCACTTCCACCACCTCGCCCCGGTCCATCACCACCAGGCGGTCGGCTTTGCGCAGGGTGGACAGGCGGTGGGCAATGGCAATCGTGGTGCGGCCTTGCACCAGGTTATCGAGCGCCTTCTGGATTTCCTTCTCGGTCTCGGTGTCCACGGCCGAGGTGGCTTCGTCCAGGATCAGAATGCGCGGATCGATCAGCAGTGCGCGCGCAATGCTGATGCGCTGGCGCTCGCCTCCCGACAGGCCCTGGCCGCGCTCGCCCACCAGCGAGTCGTAGCCATGCGGCAAGCGCAGGATGAATTCGTGTGCATGCGCAGCGCGGGCAGCGGCCACAATCTCCTCGCGCGTCGCTTCGGGCTTGCCGTAGGCGATGTTCTCGGCAATGGTGCCGAAGAACAGGAAAGGCTCTTGCAGCACCAGACCGATGTGGCGGCGGTAGTCGGCCACGGCAAAGCGGCGGATGTCGATGCCATCCACCTGGATGGAACCGTCGCTCACGTCATAGAAGCGGCTGATCAGGTTCACCAGCGTGCTCTTGCCCGAGCCGCTGTGGCCCACCAGGCCGATCATCTCGCCGGGGCGGATATCCAGATCCAGCCCCTTGATGACGGCACGGCTGCCATAGCGGAAGCCCACACCCTGCATGCTGATGGCACCCTGCACCTTGTCCACCTTGACGGGCTGGGCAGGGTCGGGCACGTTGCTCACGTGGTCCAGGATGTCAAAAATGCGCTTGGCACCTGCGGCCGCCTTTTGCGTGACCGAGACGATGCGGCTCATCGAATCGAGCCGCCCATAGAACCGCCCGATGTAGGCGATGAAGGCGGTGAGCACCCCCACCGTGATCTGGTTGCGTGACACCAGCCAGATGCCGAACGCCCAGACCACCAGCAGGCCGATTTCAGTCAGCAGCGACACTGTGGGGGTAAACAGGCTCCAGGTCTTGTTGAGCTTGTCGTTGACTTCCAGGTTGTGCTGGTTGGCGTCACGGAAGCGCTGGGCCTCGCGCTTCTCTTGCGCAAAGGCCTTCACCACGCGGATGCCGGGGATGGTGTCGGCCAGCACATTGGTCACCTCGGACCACACGCGGTCGATCTTTTCAAACCCGGTGCGCAGGCGGTCGCGCACAGTGTGGATCATCCAGCCAATGAAGGGCAGCGGCACCAGCGTGACCAGCGCCAGCCACGGGTTGATCGAGAACAGGATGGCCGCCGTCATCACGATCATCAGCACGTCGGTGACGAAGTCGAGCGCATGCAGCGACAGGAACACGTTGATGCGGTCCGTCTCGGAACCAATCCGGGCCATGAGGTCGCCGGTGCGCTTGCCGCCAAAGTAGTCCAACGACAGGCGCAGCAGGTGCTCGTAAGTCGTGGTGCGCAGGTCGGCACCAATGCGCTCGGACACCAGCGCCAATATATAAGTGCGCGCCCAGGAGAGGCCCCAGGCCAGCAGGGCCGACAGCAGCAGCCCGCCCAGGTACAGCAGCACCAGCATGGGATCAATCTGCTTGCCGTTCTGGAACGGGATCAGGATGTCGTCCATCAGCGGAATGGTGAGGTAGGGCGGTACCAGCGTGGCGGCGGTGGACGCCAGCGTGAGCGCAAACCCGGCGGCCAGCTGCTTGCGGTAGGGCCGGGCAAACCTCCACAGGCGCAGCAGCACCCAGGTGGACGTTTGCGGGGGCTGGGCCCGGGCGCAGGCCGGGCATTCGTCGGTGTCGGGCGGCAGGGGCGTGTGGCAGGTGGGGCAGGCGGGCTCGTCGTCTTCGGCGGCCGTGTTGCCTGCGCCCAGGGCCATCTGCTGTTCGAAACGCTGCACCAGGCGCAATGCCTGGGCGTGGTGCGCCAGCGTAAAGCGCCACAGCGCCAGCCGGGCCTGGGGGCTGTGCAGCTCCAGGGAACCCACACCGCCATGGTCGTGCAGGCGCAGGGCCAGGCCGTCACCCAGCGGCCAGCTGCGCCAGGTCGTGGTGCCGGGCTCGCAGGCCAGCAGACGCTCGGACGTCACCACCACCCAACCTGTCGCAAACCGCAGCGCGGTACTCAGGTCAACCTGTAACGCAGCCAGCACGTTCTCTTTGGAAGCGAGCATGGCCCGCAATTCGCCCCCCACGGGGCCAGAAAAGACACCCGAGGCGTCCACAGAATGGTGATGTTGCATTTTTGGTTGGTTTTTCCGCCACCGGCAGCCTGCGGTGGCCGAACTCGCGAAAGCGGGAATTCTCACCGATACTGCACGCCACGGTGCGACGGCATCCTCCTGTAACGTCTGCGGCAGCCATTTGGCTGACACTGCGAACAGGCCCCGGGCTGGCGCACAATCATCGTCCAACAAAGTCCCCCTTCGTCCCCTTTTTCCACGCAAAGCCCTCACAAGGCCGGAAACACACCCGCTGCAATCCATGGCGAAACTCAACGACATCCAACTGCTTCGCATCAACTACCTGCGGGGCCCCAATATCTGGACCTACCGGCCGGTCCTGGAAGTTTGGCTGGACCTGGGCGAGCTGGAGGACTATCCCTCCAACACCATCCCCGGCTTCAATGACCGCCTCACGGCCTGGCTGCCCGCGCTGATCGAACACCACTGCGGCGTGGGCGAGCGCGGCGGCTTCCTGCAGCGCCTGCAAGAGGGCACCTGGTGCGGCCATGTGCTGGAGCACATCGTGATCGAGCTGCTCAACCTGGCGGGCATGCCCACCGGCTTTGGCCAGACGCGCAGTACCAGCCAGCGCGGCGTGTACCGCATGGTGTTCCGCGCCCGCGACGAAAGCGTAGCCCGCGTGGCACTGGCCCAAGGCCATGCGCTGATCATGGCGGCCATCAACGACCAGCCTTTTGACGTGGCCGCCGCCGTGGCCCGCGTGCGCACCGAGGTGGACGACCAGTACCTTGGCCCCAGCACCGCCTGCATCGTCACCGCCGCCACCGACCGGGGCATCCCCCACATCCGCCTGAACGACGGCAACCTGGTGCAGCTGGGCTACGGCGCCAGCCAGCGCCGCATCTGGACGGCCGAGACCGAGTTCACCAGCGCCATCGCCGAAGGCATTGCCAGCGACAAGGACCTGACCAAGAGCCTGCTCCAATCCTGCGGCGTGCCCATCCCCGAAGGCCAGGTGGTCAACAGCCCCGAAGAGGCCTGGGAAGCCGCGCAGGACATCGGCCTGCCCGTGGTGGTCAAGCCGTCCGACGGCAACCACGGCCGGGGCGTGACGCTGGATTTGCGCAAGAAGGAAGACATCGAGGCCGCCTACCACGTGGCCTACCCCGAGGGCAGCGACGTCATGGTCGAGCGCTTCATCCCCGGCGACGAGCACCGCATCCTGGTGGTGGGCGGCAAGGTGGTGGCCGCTGCACGCGGCGAGGTGGTCAGCATTACCGGCAATGGCCGCAACACCGTCAAGGAACTCATCGACAGCCAGCTCAACTCCGACCCCCGCCGGGGCTACGAGGAAGAGTACCCGCTGGAGATCATCGACCTGGCCACCGACACCAAGGTGCAGCTCGAGCTCAAGCGCCAGGACCTGGCCGCCGACTCTGTGCCCGCAGCAGGCCGCCAGGTGGTGGTGCAGCGCAACGGCAACGTGGCCGTGGATTGCACAGACGACGTGCACCCCGAGGTGGCCTACATCGCACAGCTGGCCGCCAAGGTCGTGGGCCTGGACATCGCGGGCATCGACATGGTGGCGCGCGACATCTCCAAGCCACTGCACACCCAGGGCGGCGCAATTGTGGAAGTGAATGCCGGCCCCGGCCTGCTGATGCACCTCAAGCCCGCCGTGGGCGCGCCCCGCCCAGTGGGCCAGGCGATTGCCGAGCACCTGTTCCCCTCCGAAGGTGACGATGAAGGCCCCGTTGGCCGCATCCCCCTGGTGGGCGTGGCGGGCACCCGCAACACCGCCACCATCTCGCGTGTGGTGGCCTGGCTGCTGCACCTGAGCGGCCACCACACGGGCCTGGCCTGCCGCGACGGCCTGTTCCTGGACCGCCGCCGCGTGGAAGCCACCGACTGCGCCCACTGGGAGGCCGCCCACCGCCTGCTGATGAACAAGATGGTGCAGGCCGCCGTGATCGAAAGCGACGCGCGCACCATCCTGCGCGACGGCTTGGCCTACGACCGCTGCCAGGTGGGCGTGGTGACCGACATGGACGGCGTGGAAACGCTGGCCGAGTTTGACGTGCACGAGCAGGACCAGATGACCAAGGTGATGCGCACCCAGGTGGACGTGGTGCTGGCCGAAGGCGCTGCCGTGCTCAATGCCGCCATCGCCCAGGTGGCCGACCTGGCCCCGCTGTCCGACGGCGACGTGGTGCTGTATGCACAGGACGGCACGCTGCCCGCCATCGTGGACCACCGCGCCAAGGACAACGGCCGCGCCGTCTTCGTGAAAAACGGCCGCGTGGTGCTGGCCACCGGCAGTGCCGAGCATGTGCTGGGGGCCCTGTCGGACCTCACCTTCGGCCGCAACGCCGTGGTGCCCGACACCGAGGCCTTGCTGGCCGCCGTGGGTACCGCCTGGGCGCTGGACATTGCCCCCGACCTGATCGGCGCGGGCATCAAGACCTTCGAGCCCGAGCTGCCCGCCTGACAGCCCTACAGCCCCATTGACACAGCCACACACGCATTCGACTGGAACGCGGCCCGCGAGCCCCGACGACTACTGAAAGAAATCCCATGGATGTATCCCGCACCCGGGCCCTGCGTGGCCCCAACCTCTGGAGCCGCCACATGGCCATCGAAGCCGTGGTGGCCTGTTCGGAAACCGAGCGCGCCGTGGGCCAGATGGCCGGGTTTGAAGCCCGCCTGCGCGCCCTGTTCCCCGCCATTGGCGCGCTGCACCCCGAAACCGGTGGCGGCGATGTGTCGCTGGCCCATGTGCTGCAAACCGCTGCGCTTGCCCTGCAGGCCCAGGCAGGCTGCCCGGTGACCTTTGCGCGCACCACCGCCACCAGCGATGTGGGCGTGTACCAGGTGGTCGTCGAATACAGCGAAGAGGCCGTGGGCCGCAAGGCGTTTGAATACGCGCAGCAGCTCATCGAAGCCGCGCTGGGCAATGGCAGCTTTGATGCCAACGCCGTGATCGCCGAGCTGCGCGAGCTGGACGAAGACGAGCGCCTGGGCCCCAGCACCGGCTCCATCGTCGAAGCCGCCGTGGCCCGGGGTATCCCCTACCGCCGCCTCACGCGCGGCAGCATGGTGCAGTTTGGCTGGGGCTCCAAGCAGCGCCGCATCCAGGCGGCCGAGGTCGATTCGACCAGCGCCGTGGCCGAATCCATCGGCCAGGACAAGGACCTGACCAAGCGCCTGCTGCACGCTGCCGGTGTGCCCGTGCCGCTGGGCAAGCCCGTCGAGAGCGTGGACGAAGCCTGGGAAGTCGCCCTCAAGGTCGGCCTGCCCGTGGTGGTCAAGCCGCAAGACGGCAACCAGGGCAAGGGCGTGACCGTCAACATCACCGATCGCGCCCAGCTCGAAGAGGCCTACAAGAACGCCGCCGACTACGGCACCGTGATGGTCGAGCGCTTCTTGCCCGGCCACGATTTCCGCCTGCTGGTGGTGGGCGACCAGCTGGTGGCTGCTGCACGCCGCGAGCCGCCCCAGGTGCTGGGCGACGGCGAACACACCGTACGCCAGCTGGTGGAGGTGGTCAACCAGGACCCCCGCCGTGGCGAAGGCCACGCCACCTCGCTCACCAAGATCCGCCTCGATGACATCGCCGTGGCCCGCCTGGCAATGCAAGGCCTCACGCCCGACTCGGTGCCCGAGAAAGGCCAGCGCGTCATCCTGCGCAACAACGCCAACCTGTCCACCGGCGGCACCGCCACCGACGTGACCGACGACGTGCACCCCGAGGTCGCCGCCCGTGCCGTGGCGGCTGCCCAGATGGTGGGCCTGCACATCTGCGGCGTGGACATGGTGGCCGAGACCGTGCTGCGCCCGCTCGAAGAACAAGGCGGCGGCTTTGTCGAAGTGAACGCCGCCCCCGGCCTGCGCATGCACCTGGCACCCAGCTATGGCAAGCCCCGCAACGTGGGCGCGGCCATGGTGGACAAGCTCTTTGCCCATGGCGACGACGGCCGCATCCCCACCGTGGCCGTGACTGGCACCAACGGCAAGACCACCACCGCCCGCCTGATGGCGCACCTGTTCACCGCCCAGGGCCTGCGTGTGGGCATGACCAACACCGACGGCGTGTACGTGAACGGCCGCCAGATCGACAGCGGCGACTGCAGCGGCCCCAAGAGCGCCCGCAACGTGCTGCTGCACCCCGAGGTGGACGCCGCCGTGTTCGAGACCGCGCGGGGCGGCATCCTGCGCGAGGGCCTGGGTTTTGACCGCTGCCAGGTGGCTGTGGTCACCAACATCGGCGCAGGCGACCACCTGGGCCTGAACTACATCACCACGGTGGAAGACCTGGCCGTGCTCAAGCGCGTGATCGTGCAGAACGTGGCCCCCACGGGCTACGCCGTGCTCAACGCCGCCGACCCCATCGTGGCCGCCATGGCCTCGGCCTGCCCCGGCAAGGTCATCTACTTTGCGAGCGACCGCCACCACCCCGTGATGGTCACGCACCGCGCCCAGGGCCACCGCACGGTGTACGTGGATGGCGAGTCCATCGTGGCCTCGGAAGGTTCGTGGCGCGAGACCATCCACCTGCGCGACGTGCCCATCACCCGCAACGGCAAGATCGGCTTCCAGGTCGAGAACGTCATGGCCGCCGTGGCCGCCGCCTGGGGCGTGGGCATGCCCTGGCAGACCATCCGCCGGGGCCTGTCGGGCTTTGTGAACGACAGCGACAACGCACCCGGCCGCTTCAACATCATGGACTACCGGGGCGCCACCGTGATCGCCGACTACGGCCACAACCCCGACGCCATGCGCGCCCTGGTGCAGGCCGTGGACGCCCTGCCCGGCAACCGCCGCAGCGTGGTGATCAGCGGCGCGGGCGACCGCCGCGACGAAGACATCCGCGACCAGACCGTGATCCTGGGCGCCGCGTTTGACGACGTGATCCTGTACCAGGACGCCGCCCAGCGCGGCCGTGCCGACGGCGAGGTGATGGCCCTGCTGCGCGAAGGCCTGGCCGGCGCATCGCGCACCAAACACATCGAAGAAATCCGTGGCGAATTCATCGCCATCGACACCGCCCTGGCCCGCCTGCAGCCCGGCGACCTGTGCCTGGTGCTGGTGGACCAGGTCGAAGAAGCCCTGGCCCATCTGGCCCAGCGCTGCACCGAAGCCGGGGCCTCCACGTGACAACCCTCAAGCAAGCCGCCACCTCGGCGCTGATGGCCCTGGCCGCTGGCGCCGCCTGGGTGGGTGTGACTGGCACGGCACAAGCAGCGTCCGGCGAAAAAATCGGCACGGTGGACACCGCCTTCCAGTGGATCGGCCGCGACCACGACATCGTCGTCGAGGCCTACGACGACCCTGCCGTGCAGGGTGTGACCTGCTACGTCTCGCGCGCCCGCGTGGGTGGCATCAAGGGCACGCTGGGCCTGGCCGAAGACCGCGCCGAGGCATCGATCGCCTGCCGACAGGTCGGCCCCATCCACGTTCCTGCGCCGCTCAAGCAGCAGGAAGAAGTGTTCAGCGAACGCATGTCCATCCTCTTCAAGCGCCTGCGCATCGTGCGCATGGTGGACGCGCCGCGCAACACGCTGGTCTACCTGACCTACTCCGAAAAGCTCATCGACGGTTCGCCACAGAACAGCGTGACCGCCGTGCCGGTGGACCGCGCCACGGCCATCCCGCTGCGCAAGTAAGGCAGCGCGGGGCGGGGGCAGGACTCGCCATCAAAAAAGGGGCCATCGGCCCCTTTTTTACGGCTAAAAATAGCCCCTACCGCGCGTCCATCATGCCCAATAAGCTATCAAACATATAGCATCATCCCTGCGCCGCAATTTGCCGCAGCGCCTGCTCAAACACCTCTACCGGCTGCCCACCCTGGATCAGGTGGCGCTCGTTGATGATGATGGCGGGCACCGAATGGATGCCGTTTTGCAGATAGAACTGCTCGCGCTCGCGCACCTCGTCGGCGTAGCGGTCTGAGGCCAGCAGCGCACGCGCTTCGGCCACATCCAGCCCCACCTCGCCCGCCACCCGCACCAGCACCTCGTGGTTGCTCGGGTCCTGCCCGTCGGTGAAATACGCCTTGAACAGCGCCTTCTTCAGCGCGGGCTGCACACCCTTTTCTTCGGCCCAGTGCAGCAGCCGGTGCGCATCGAAGGTGTTGTAGATGCGGCTGCGCTTGTCCATGCTGAAGGTAAACCCCAGCGCCGCCCCGCGCGCCGCGATGGCCTCGCGGTTCTTCTGGCTCTGCTCGGGCGTGGCGCCGTACTTCTCTTGCAGGTGCTCGCCAATGTCCTGGCCTTCGGGCGCCATCTGCGGGTTCAGCTCGAACGGCTGGAAATGCAGGTCCAGCGCGACCTCACCCTGCAGCCGGTCCGCCGCCTGCTCCAGCGCCTTGAGGCCGATGATGCACCATGGGCAGGAGACATCGGAGACGAAATCGATTTTGAGGGTGGTGGGCATGGGAGGGGTTCCTGCGGACAAAGAGGGGATGGTAGGCGGGGTGGGTTAACCGTAGGGGTGGCGAGTCTACTTTCTCAGCGAATGGGAGATTTCGGCTCAGAGAGCAATTGGCGTACCGAACCACCATGCTGCCACGACATGCGCACACAGTCCCAAACTTGACCAGCCAAAGCTATAGTTTGTCTGTTCGAACTCTGTAGAACGCATGGCGTTAAAGACCAGTGGAAGCATCAAAACCACGCACAGTTGTTGTCACCAAGCAGAGGACTGTACATACGTATGCCGAGTTGTGGCACGCATCAGAATGTGTGCTTAACGTCGGGATAGAACGGCCAGAAGTTTCTAAGTGGCAATTCCTTTCTAGCGCCGTGCTAACCGCGTTCGCCTTTGAGGCCTATCTCAATCATGCTGGTGACGTAACCTTCGAGTGCTGGGAGGAACTTGACAGGCTGCCACCGATGGCAAAGCTTGAGTTGCTCTCTGAAAAGCTAAACGTTTCCTTTCCCGAGGGTCACGGTGCGCGCCCATTGCAAACAGTTCACAAGCTGTTGAACCTCAGAAATACCATTGCTCACGGTCGGTCAGGCGAGATCAACATCAAACCACTCATCCGAACTACAGAAAACTATCAGACCGCACTCAACGAAGAAGTGCTCACGGATTGGGAAAAGCTGGTGCAAACTGATGAATTCGCAAAGCGGGTGCGACAAGATGTCAGGGACGTTCTAGAGAGAGTGCACGCGAGCCTGTCAGATGTTTTGTGTGTGAGGCATAGCATGTCAACAAGGAGCATGAATGCCACGCAAGACGAAGACA